>DATMAT010000076.1 GCA_035559815.1 Thermodesulfobacteriota bacterium | reverse complement strand
ATGTGATTTGGACAGCATATGCAGAGTAAACAGACAAAAGAGGGGTAACCTGGTTTTGAAAAGGAGGTTTTATCTGTCTAAAAGCCTTGTTTTACGGGGATGGATTTCTTGATACCTGATTATTTTGGACAGCAGTGTTTTTTGCTAATTAAAGAATTTTTTAAATGAGGTTCCTTTTAGAAAATCTACTTACTTTCTTTTTAAGGGTTATAGTGGCTACAGTGGTAAGTGTTGTTGCTTATTCTTGGAAGTGGTGGATGCCTGCCATTTCTTTTCCCTTGATAATGATTCTTAGTGCTTATATCTATAAACCTTTTTCTCTTTTATGGCCTCTTCATCGGAAGATATTAGAATTGACATTTTATTTAACTGCAACGGCGTATTTGATTAGTCAGGTGATTATTTTTCAAGTGAATGTAGGATCTTGGTATGGTTGGATACTTGGTGTGATTGTTGGTTTGTGTTGCGGTGGAGTTATGGCCGGTTCCCAACAAGATTGGCAGGGATTTAAATTCTGATTAAACATAGTTAATATGAATCTCCACCATAGGAAGACGCTTAAGATAGAGAAGGTAAGATTATTCAATAAAGTGTTAGAAATTTTCCTATTCTGCATTATAGGCCAGATAAGAGCTTTTATTGATTTGAAGGGCAGGAAAAGTTATTGTCAAATCTTAGATAATAGGAGAATTAAGTTATTATAAATCTTGAAGGATAAGTAAGAGCATTCTCAATATCCTACCACTGCTTGAACGGAATTAATGTATTGAGAGGTGTTTTAGTGCTTAAACAGTTGGTTCTTACACTTCTTCTTATCCTCGCTTGCTTAGTGCCGGTGGGCTTTCTCTTATGGCCTTTTAGGGAAACTCTGAATATTTATTCATCCTTGATTCAAGCTATAGCTACGGTGGTTCTTGTTATTGTTACGGCTTTTTATGCTTCAATGATTTGGAAACAAATTAAATTGATGGAGAAACAGGTCGTATGTGATATTCAAATAGCAAGTGCATCTGTTTATGTGGATTTCTCAAACCAGAAATTTACATTTGATCTATCTCTTGATGTTTATAACAAAAATTGTGCGAGTGGTAGCATTACCTTACGTAATCTCATTCTAAAATACCCTGATGGTTCTAAAGAAACCATTTCACAAGATTTTGGATTTGTAAGAGATAAATTTCTAAGTCACAAAACTGACAATGAAAATACTCAAGTAGTATTTTTAAAGGGTGGAGAAATAAAAAACGATCTGAAATTGAGGTATTATCCGGAACTGAATGTTTGTGAGAAAAACAATATTCGTCACGTAGATTTCTGCGTTGAGTATAGAGACAATCTAAGCAATAGTTACAAAGAAGTAAAAGCTGATAAAACATTAAGTCACATTCTACAAGGTTAAACTGTCTGTCGGAGACTCAGTGGCATTGGCACTACAGTACCATATGGTTATGCTAGAAATTAGTAAGGATTGTAAAACATGAAAACCGTAGGCCAACTTACAGTTCTTCAATTAAAAGCCCTTATAGAGGATGTCATCGAACGCAAGCTGATTGAGTTGCTCGGTGATCCCGATCAGAGATTAGAACTTAAACCAGAGGTAAAGGGTCGGCTTCGCCGTACAATCACCGCTGTTAAACAAGGTGAGCGTGGAATTCCTGCAAAAAAAGTTGCAAAAGAGCTGGGGCTAAAATGGTAATTTAGAGTTATCTTCTATCATTTTACTTTTCAATCAACTAAGAATAGAATTAAGAACATGAAGTTTACAAGAATTACAGTTAATCCAAATCAGATGGGTGGTGTGCCTTGTATTCGAGGCTTGCGTATACCGGTAGCAACGATCGTGGGTATGGTTGCCGAGGGCATGTCAGAGGAAGAGATTCTTGAAGCCTTCCCCGATCTAGAACATGAGGATATACGTGAGGCTCTTCGATACGCTGCCGAAGCCGTTAGGGAACATGAACTCCCGCTAGTAGAATCAAAGTGAAATTTCTGGTAGATAATGCCTTGTCACCATTTATCGCAGAGGGCTTGAGAAAAGCCGGATACGATGCCGTGCATGTGCGAGATTACGGAATTCAAAGGGCCGAGGATGAGGAAATTTTTGCCAGGGCTATAGCAGAGAATCGTATTATTCTTTCTGCGGATACAGACTTCGGCACGATATTGGCACTGCGTGAAGAAAGAAAACCTTCCGTAATTATTTTTCGACGGGGCTTAGGACGACATCCTCAGAAACAGTTAGCGCTTTTGCTAGCCAATCTTACAGCTATAGAGCAAGACCTGGAGCAAGGTTGTATAGTTGTATTCGAACAGAACCGAATTCGTGTTCGCCTGCTGCCAATTGGTTAGAAGTAAGTCAAGTAGGCTTTATGCGTAGTCCCTTCTAATGAGGAATAAGCCTTGATTCAAAAGTCAAAGGATTCAGTACCCCTATTACGATTCGCATTGTACGTTTATTGTGATTAGCGATAATATTTGATAATATCTGACCGTGTACCTTACTTAACGTTTCTAGACATTGGGGAGGTGTTTCATGAGCCGTTCGCTATTTTTCAGAAACCTTTCGCGTGCAATTCGTATCGCCCATTTTTGCGAGGATAACAAAATCTCCACAAGAGAGGGATTGGAGCGGATCGCCGAACTTGAATACCGTAAGGCAAAGCGAAGTGCCAGCAGACGTGAATTCCTGGCATACATGGGTAAGCTGGCAATGGTTGGAGCGATTGGTTCAGTTTCCGTGTCGCTCCCGACTTGGGCGGCAAAGCCTCCTGCACCGGACGTGAGTATAGGTATCGTTGGTACTGGCCTGGCCGGTCTTGCTTGCGGATACCAACTCAAGAAGAAGGGCATTACTGCGACTTTATACGATGCGAATGACCGGGTCGGTGGCAGATGTTTTTCTCTGCGTAGTTTCTTTCCCGGCCAAGTTGCCGAGCGGGGAGGGGAGTTTATAGACAATCTACATAAGACCATGCTCGGGTATGCCAAGGAATTCAAGCTCCCGCTTGAGGATGTCGAGAAAAATCCTCCCGGAGAGGTCTTTTATTTCTTCAATGGACAGCATTTTCCAGAGTCTGTTGTTGTGGATGAGTATCGCGATTTTGTGGATGCCATGCGTGTCGACCTGCGCAAGCTCACTCCTCCTACCGCTGATAACTTCACTGAAGACGACGAGATACTCGATTTTACCAATCTCCGAGAATATCTGGAGACGAGAGGTGCCGGGCCGGTAATCTTTGAAGCCATTGAACAAGCCTACATTGCGGAATACGGACTGGAGATAGAGGAGCAAAGCTGCCTCAACTTCCTTCTTTTCATACATGCCGACAAAAGGTCTAAGTTCAGGCCATTTGGCGTTTTCAGCGACGAGCGCTATCATGTCATCGGCGGTAACGACCTGATAGTCGAGGGGCTTCGCAACAGACTGGAGGGACAAATAGAGCTGGGGATGTTCCTGGTTAGAGCAAGAAAGAACGCCATGGGCCGGGTCGAGCTTACCTTCAAGAATGGTTCTAAGACGGTTAGTGTAATCCATGACGCCGTTATATTTGCAATTCCGTTCTCCACCCTCCGTGAAGTTGAATTAGACGAAAGCCTTGAGCTTCCGGATTGGAAACTCCTGGCCATTAACGAGCTTCAATACGGAACAAACGCCAAGATGATGGTTGGTTTCGATGGACGTCCGTGGATTGATCTGGGAAGTAGGGGCACGTCTTACTCGGATTTACTCAATTGTCAAACCACATGGGAGACCAATCCGATAAATGCTACGGCAACACGGGCTATATTGACCGACTACTCCGGAGGAGAACGGGGGGCAAACCTCAATCCCAAGAAAGTGCAAATGGAAACAGGGCTCTTCCTGAACGACCTAGACTTGGTCTATCCCGGTGCTTTAGCGGCGGCTACCAGGGATCCAAATGGCAAGTTCCTGGCGCATCTTGAACACTGGCCTTCCAATCCTTTCGTTAAAGGAAGCTACACATGCAACCATCCCGGATACTTCACCACAATAGCCGATAACGAGGCTAAGCCGGTAGGTAATCTCTACTTTGCCGGCGAGCACACAAGTTCGTTCTACGAATGGCAGGGCTTCATGGAGGGGGCAGCACTCTCAGGAATTCGTGCGGCAAATGAGATTCTCCAAGATATCAAGGTCGCTGCGTTGGGATAACTAAAGCTATCTACAATTTTAGAGTAAAGTATTAAGCCTGATGCTATTTTTCACCCATAAGTGTCAGAGTATAACGCTAGGTGATATGTTACAATTGGCTTATGGGAAGAACAGCGATGGAGGAAGTCAAATTAGAACTAAAAGGAATAACAGTTGAACTCACTTTGGATGACCTGGCTGAAGGACTGCGGAAGCTCTCTAAGAAAGAGTTAGAGTAGCTAGAGATGTTGATTCTTTTAGATGAATTGAGGAAGAGAAGCAAAGATGCTAAGCAAGGCATCCAAAACTTATTCAATCAGACATTGTCAGCTTAAGTTACACTTGTAAAAACTTCTAGACTGGTCATTCTGAACTAAGTGAAGAATCTAAAAAAGATAGATGCTTCGCTTCGCTCAGCATGACCTTTCAGGAACTTGTTCTGACGCTTTGCAAGGGTAGGCTCTTAGTTATCAAAGGATTTAGGGTAGATAAAGGCAAAAGATTTCTCACTTTTAGTTGCAGATTATCACTACAGTGTCTGCAAGCTCACGTCCTGGTTTTCACAATTTTTAAAGATTACCGATTGCATTGTGATTGATCCTTCTCTATTGATTACAAACTTACCTACGGCTCCCGCAATTTAATCCTTCGGATTGTCATCTTGTGTTACCCATCAAATTTCTGATAGAGAAAGAAGTACAGCTCCCCGGTTAAGGCATTTACTTTACATAAGGAATTTACAGGTGGTGGTTTGGTTATGTATACCCAGTTGCATCTCATCGAAGCGTTGTGGTATTATCCAACCATTACAGGCTGATAGCTCGATTGAATGGAGATTTGAATGGAAATCGGCTATTTCACCATGCCCCTGCATCCACCGGGGACTGACTATACCCAGGGGCTCGACGATGACCTGGAGCAAATTACCGTGCTAGACCAGCTTGGTTACCGGGAGGCATGGATTGGAGAGCACTTCACCGCCGGCTGGGAAAACATCCCTGCCCCGGACCTGCTCATCGCCAAAGCGATTCCCTTGACTAAAAACATCATACTGGGAACCGGGGTTTCCTGCCTGCCTAACCACGACCCGTTCGTGCTGGCTCATAGGATAGCCTTGCTCGACCACCTGGCGAAAGGACGTTTTTATTGGGGGGTAGGTGCAGGGAGCTTTATCGGGGACTTCGAGGCGTTTAGAATCAATCCCAAGACCGGAGAGCAAAGAAATTTAACCAACGAGTCGCTCGATTTTATTCTCAATTTGTGGAATAACCCTAAACCTGGTTTATACGAAAACAGCAGATGGAAATTCTGCGTACCCAAGCCTCAAGATGATGTAGCGCTTGGAGTGCATATTAAGCCTTATCAAAAACCCCATCCTCCCATAGCGGTTGCCGGAATTACGGAAGGTTCCGGAACCTTAAGAATAGCGGGTGAAAGGGAATGGATTCCGATGAGTATTAATTTTGCGACAAAAGACGTTTTAAAAACTCATTGGGCTTCGGTTGAAGAAGGAGCGAACAAAGCTGGGAAAACCGCCGACCGTTCGAAGTGGAGAATAGCCAGGGATTTATATGTTGCGGAGACGACGGAAGAAGCCCGCCGAGATGTCAAAGAAGGAACGCTGGCCAGGGACTTTACCGATTATTTTTTCAAGATGGTGCCGAAAATAAGAGGCAATCTAGACATATTCAAGGTTGATAAAACCATGTCCGATTCAGATGTAACTCCGGATTATATGATGGACAACCTGTGGATTGTCGGGAGTCCCGACCATGTGGCAGGGCGCATAAGGGAATTGTATGATTATGTCGGCGCCTTCGGGGTGCTGCTGGTAATGGGTCATGAATGGAAACCAAAAGATAAATGGATTCGCTCGATGAAATTGCTGGCTGAAGAAGTAATGCCGAGGCTTAGAAATTTAGGCTAGTGATGAAATTTTCATGAGTTATCAATTCCCTTAAAGGAGGGTGGCAGAATGCTTCACTTGATAGTTAGCTGGTTTCTTAGTGCTCTTAGTCTGGTGGTTGTTTCTCACATTATTCCCGGTTTTGTGGTGCAGGGTTTTGGCTCCGCTTTAATAGCCGCGGTGGTCATAGGATTAATCAATGCCACCTTGGGTCTCGTGCTCAAAATCCTGACACTTCCCATTTCCATCCTAACATTCGGACTCTTTCTTTTGGTAATTAATGCCCTGATGTTACAATTGGCGTCAAAGCTGGTGTCTGGCTTCGTAGTCAATGGCTTCTGGCCGGCATTCTTCGGAGCAATAGTGTTGGCCATAGTGAACATGGTCCTGAAGGGCCTGGTTTTTGGGGATTAAAAAGATTTTCCCCTTGTGGTTTTTAAATTAAGCCATTCTCGTATTCTTGAACTCAGAGTCCGGGTCCCTTACACTAGACTCTTGGGTACAAGAGCCTTTACCTATGTCTATTGACCTAGCTTCTTAAAAGTTGATATAATCGAGGTATAGACGCGAGGAAGGAAGGTAGAGATGGTGAAGGAATCCCCTCATAGTTTTCCTATCCATATCAAGACCGAGTCCGACTATTGTTTCCCCCTATAAACCTGATACAAGTTAAAGAGGTTACGGGGGAGGAATTAAATGGACGAAATCTTCATTAGTTATAAGAGTTCGGATAAAACAAGGGTGAAGGTCCTGGTCGAAGCCCTGGAGCGAGAGGGCTGGTCTGTATGGTGGGATAGGGAAATTCCTCCCGGTAAAGCTTTCGACTAGGTTATATTCCTGTATTATCTCCATTTTCGCTTCGGGTGAGCCGCCGCTGTGAATGCTTATAACGGAGTACCATCCTCCTTGGTAAGATGCGGTAATGTCTTCGAGGAGTCTTGCAATCTTGACCCTATGATCTGCGGGAACATCTTCCCTTGCCCGCAAATATCTAGAGAGTCTATCCTTTACACTTGGAACCTCCATGTCCTCGGGGTATGGCGATATTACTAGTATCCAGCCCGATACTTCATGAGAAATTTTATACATGTCGTAGATGTTAAGTCCCTGGAGGAGCTTTCCGATATTTGCATATACCGGTTCAGGAGAGAGATTTCCGGCTGGGGTTTCATTCCCAAAGACCGAGGAGGCCACACCGCAGGCGTAGAAGGACTCGGTGAATTTTATGAGTTCCGATATCTTTTCTCGTATGTGGCCTACTTTCATCGGGTCTAACCCGTTTGCCTCGGCCATAAGGGTGGAGGCGCCGATTAGCATGTCTCCAAGCCCGGCCCGGCATCCGATGCAGCTTAGCCGGTGATGGGTTGCAAATGCTTCTGTGAGCGAGCCGGCGTATTGCCATTCTCCCGCAAGAAACACCCTCTCCCAGGGGACAAAGACATCGTCGAAAAGAATCATAGCGGTTGCCTGTCCGTAGCCTGAGCTAAGTTCAGCCTCTTTCTCGTTCGGCCTTCCCCCCTGCCTTGAAACCATCTCTATTCCCTCGGCATCGACGGGCACTGCAAACGATACGGCATAGTCTCGGTCGTTTTCAGTCATCGCTCTTGTAGGGAGGACAATTATCTCGTGTGTGTAGGGCGCGCCGGTTACGATGGCCTTTACACCCCTCACTACTACCCCTTCGCTTTTTCTCTCCACGACCCTAAGATAAAGATCCGGGTCTTCTTGCTCATGCGGCCTTTTAGTTCTATTACCCTTGGCGTCGGTCATGGCCACGCAGGTGGTAAGGTCCTCGCTTTGCACGTATTGCAGCTATTCGAGGAATCTCGGATGATACTCAGTGCTAAGCTCATGGTCTATTTTATGTGTGGTCTCGAAGAGGGCGTTCAGGGCATCGTGGGTCAGGTATCTCTGGGCACAGCCAGCGGTGCGACAGAGAAGCCTGGTCATCTCCAGCTTTTTGAGGAGGTCCTCCGTGCCGGTGTTTATGTGGAGGAGACGACTTACTTGTTTGCCGGTTAGGTGTAAAGTGGACGGCATGATTTCCTGGTACTCGGGCTTTAGTGCATAATCGTAGGTTAGGGATACGGCATTAATACCCGGCCAGAGAAGTGGCTCGTCGGGAACGCTCTGCACAAGCTTACCTTTTATATAAACTATGGGGTGGAGCCTTCTCAAACTTTCGACGTATTCTTGGGGAGTTTTCATTGATTATTTTGCATGAATGAAATTGTTATATGGCGGAGGAATAGAGAATCCAACAATATTGAGATATGCTATTTGCTGTAGGGAACGCATATATGCGTTCCCTACAGTGGTTTCTGTGTAATTAGGCTCTTGCCCGTTTCTTATTCTGACTGGCTCGGATTCTTTTTTTCTCTACCTTGTGTGCAAACGGGTCTTCCATCTCCGGGTGGAACATGCGGAAGTGGTTAAGATGCATATCTGAATATGAGCCTTTTGGGTAATACTTATCGTAGAACTCGACGTCAATGTGCATTGCCTGAAATACCAGGCGCATATACATTGGGTCGACAAAAGCGGGAAACCGGCCGTACGTATCGTATATGTAATTGGCAACATCCTTGACGATCTGTATTGTAGTCTGAGTAGGCTTGGGGGCTTTCATGATGTGTTTGTCCGGTTCTTGGTAGGGAAAGGGCTTTTCCGGCTTCCAGGCGCTTTCCTTATGTTCATGGAAGGCGTCGATCGCCTCATTCATGTCTTTGTAATATGGAGGACAGTATCCTTCAAATACGCCGTCTCTCCCCACTGGTACAGTAGTAGGAGGGTCAATCGCCCCCTTTTTGGGCTGGATAAACCTGAATCCCAGCCCTCGGAAGAGTTGTGGAGCCGCACCCATGGCAAAACGGGGAATAAAACCGCTGAACGTCCATCCGGCAAGGCCTAACGCCTGGAGGGCAAGACTCATGTTCTGGCAAATGAAGGCCTGCTCTACGTTTAATCCGGTTAGAATCCTCACTTCGAGGTCAAACAAGGAAAGCTTTACGTTTTCTTTTATTCTTCCCTTTTTAATCCATTGCTCCATTCCGGCCGGTTTTCCGGTAAGGTCATCGATGATCTGGAATCCGTAAGAGTGGCTGCAGTATAAGTGAAGCAGATTAAGATATTCCTCTGTTACGTCGGTTACCGGGATGAAGGTAGTTGTTCCGGGTTTATTCGTATTCCATTGATTGAACTCGAAAAGACCAGGCATGCGGTCGGGTAGCTGCGCCCTGCCGTCTTCGAGCTTTACCAAGCTTTCCCTATATAGTTCTAGAATTCTTTCCATCTTTTCTTCACGGCTCATCTTGAAGAACATATCCAGTTCGTGTTTTTGGGGAAGCATGTGTTTTACGTTGACGAAATAAAGTCCGTTGTCGTTGGTAAAGAATAGCTCCGTTCCGTGGTTGTTGCAGGCGGAAGGCCAGGTGCGGCCGGTCCATTGACAGAGAAGGTCGATCCCCGTTTCCGGTGGCAGGTCGGCCAGGCAAAGCCCGGTGAGTCCGGTTCCGGCCCACACTAATAAAGCCTCTTCCATCTCGTCAAGAGGGATAGGGGGTGCAGATGACCTGAATTCGAGTGAGCTGTCCTTTAACTCCATGCCCAACCCGAAGCGCCGGGAGCGACGATTAAGTATGGAGTCAAATAGGGGATATTTAAGGGCTGCCTCATAGCCCTTGTTGAGAAACGAGTTGTTGTTTTTCTTGGCCATTGTACCTCCTTCAGGTTGGTGATTGGGGTTCATTAAAAATTTAAAATAATAAGCGGGAAAAATCAAATTATGCATGTATGGAGATTCCTATTAAACTCACCCCCGTTGGAGATACATATTATAGTAATAAATCTAAACAAGGTGCATGCTGAAAAATTATTCAAAGACTCTAAATTGAAGATATAACCTTTAAGATTTAATCAATCGATAATGACAGTATTTTTCTGGCGAGGGCATATGAGCGTTGGCCAAAATAAAAGGGGGTATCCTAACTTGCCTTCTTGGATTCGACTAGCGTAAAATTTAAGTACGCTGACATGACAACCAATTCCGACGACGGAAAATACATGCGTCTGGCTATCGAGGAGGCGATAAAGGCCAGGGATATGGGGGAGGTACCGGTTGGTGCAGTAATTGTAGGCGAAGATGGTGAAATTATTTCTAAAGCCCATAACCTTTGTGAAACAACCAGTGACCCGACGGCACATGCCGAAATCCTGGCAATCAGGGAAGCGGCGAGGAAGCTCGAAAATTGGCGTTTAACTGGTGCAACCCTCTACGTTACGCTTGAGCCTTGTGCGATGTGTATGGGAGCGATGGTACTGGCCAGGATTAAAAGGGTTGTGTTTGGGGTATTAGATTCGAAGTCCGGGGCGGTTATGTCTCTCTACAATATCGGTGTGGATAGAAAGTTAAACCACACCGTGGAGGTTAAAGAGGGGGTATTAAAAGATGATTGCGCTTTTCTATTAAGAGATTTTTTTAAAAGCATCCGTCTGGGAAAATCTTAGCGCGGCCTGAATAGGTCCACTATTTCTCTCACCACGCTTTTTTCCTCAGCACCGGCCAGTTTCTCCAACTCGCCGTTATCCAGCCATACACCGTTACAGGCTTTGCATCGGTCAATCTTTATTCCCCGGAAGAGAACTTCATTCAAGTCTCCACCGCATTTGGGGCATTTCATGAAGCAGATACCCTTTATGTTCTGCTTTTGCTCCTCTATTACTTCCGCTTTCAGTTTCTCTTTGAGACGTTTCAACTTTTCAGCATCTTCCCGGGCAAAATACTCATCCTCGGTTTTTGAGGGCTTCTCTTTACTCATGGGGATTAATCTCCTTGGAGTTTATTCTCAAGAAAGACATTTTTACGATACAAATTCCAAGATTTGGCATACGCTGAATTAAATATTATCTCAGTCCGCTTTCCTCTCAAGCGATTGTCTATTTCTTTCTCCGTTACGCCTTTGCGGTGCTATAATTATTCTTTTTTCTTCGCCGGCAATTTTTGTCTCGAACTTAATGCCCTCTTCGTGTTTAAGCGTCATATAGGCTATCCTTCTCTCAAAAGCAGACATTGGTTCGAGGGTGAGCGGCCTTCCTGACCGGCGAACTTTTTTGGCGGCGTCCCTGACCATCTTTGATATGTTTGATTCTCTTCTTTTCTTGTATCCTTCTATATCTATCGAAATCCTTTTTTCTTTTCCTTCTCCACTGGAGCGTCCAGCGATTTTACCGATTACGAACTCCATTGCCCGGAGCATCTCTCCCCTCCTTCCTATGAGGAGGCCTCTATTTTCGCTAGTTTTTACGTCTAATTTGATCTTATCTGCCGTTTCCCGGAGGCTGGTTGAATAGGTAGGGACAAAAAATCCCAGGATTGCTTCGAGGGCTTTTTTAGCTTTTAACCCCTTTTCACTCACACCTTCCCTCTTTACCGTGACCCGCACTTTGGCATTTTTACCCCCTATTCCCAGAACCCCCCTCGAGCCCTCTTCCAGGACCTCGACAATTAATTCGTCTCTAGCCAGGCCTAATTCCTCGCAAACGTTTATTATTGCCTCAGACACTGTTTTTCCTTCCCTTTCTATCACTATCGGCATCTTTGATCCCTCCTTTAGCCGCTTGAACAAATCGACGGTTTACGTACAGTTGTTGTAGTATTGAAAGAATGTTACTTACAGTCCAATACAGTATCAACCCCGAAGGAAGCCCCCAAAACATGACCGTGAAGATTAAGGGCATAAACTCCATCATCTTCATCTGCAGCATATTGTCTGCCCCTGGAGCTGCGGTAGTAGGTGTCATCTTCTGCGATACATACCAGGATGCCCCCATGGCCAGGGGAAGAATCCGGAAGGGGATTCCTATGCCCGGTATGTCAAAAAGCTTTTCCGGCTCTGAAAGGTCGTTTATCCATAAAAATGAGCTATGCCTGAGCTCTATAGAGTATAACAAAACGTCGTAGAGTGCGATGAAAACAGGAATCTGTACCAAAAGAGGTAAGCAGCCGCCTAGGCTACTCAAGGGATTTATCCCATGGCTGGTATACAGTTTCATGAGCTCGGCATTCTGCTTGGTCTTATCATCCTTGTATTTTTCCTTTAGGGCATCGATCTTGGGCTTTAACTCCTGCATCCTTAACTGCATTTCCTTCATAGAAGCCATGCTCTTTATGGTCAAGGGGAGAAAAATTAACCTGATGATAATGGTAATAACGATGATAGAGACCCCGTAGTTTTTGAACACCTTGTCTAGTTCTTTGAGAAACCAGAGCATCGGCCTTGCCAGAAATCCGACCCATCCATATTTGATTGATTTCTCCAGTCCAAATCCTACAGAGCGTAAAACCTCATAATCCATGGGTCCGAGGTATAGATTAGATTTGTGCACAGATGTGCTCCCAGGCGGAATTTTATCTGGTGGATAACTGAACACCGTCTTGGCGAACCCATCTTTTTCAGTATTGGTGAGGCTCAGTTGGGTTTCACTCCCTATGCCCGGCAGGAATACGGATAAGAAATACTTGTCTGCAAAACCAAACCAGTTTACCGTCCCCTTGAACAAGGTTGTTTCTTGGGGTAGCTTCTCTACCCGCTCTACCGAGCCGGAAACCATGGCTATATAATAGGAATTTTTGTAATTGTCTCCGTCTTGCTTTATATCGCCGTAAGATTCGATTAAAAGAGTTTCGGTTAATGGAGACTCGGTTTGATTTGTCACTTCTACTCTCTGCTTTATGAGATAGCTAGAGGGGCTTATTTCCAATATTCTTCTTATTGTTATTCCGTCGGGTGATTCCCAGTAAAGTGCTATCTCCCGCTCCTCTTTATCGACGATTATCTCATCGGCGCCGTCAAATTTAAAGGGAATGGGGTTTGGGATCTTCAGGCCCTCGAGCCTCAAATTAGTGTTGAAATCGGGCGGGGAATCTTGGAGGAGGTTAATAGGAGGAGAACTGGGGTCGGTTCCTTCTCTATATTTTTCCAGCTTCCACTCGACCAGCCTCCCTCCGGCCGTATCGATTTGTCCTGTATATAAGGGGGTTTTAATCGTAATTAGCCTCCCTTGTGGCGGGGTTAGCTGGAGTTCGAGTTCCTGACCGGAGCTTTGTATCTCTTCTTCTATTATCGGAGGTTCCACACTCTCTGTGCGTTCACCCTGCACCGTTTTTTGCTCGGTTTGTTTTTGCGGGGTTTTTGGGGCAAAAAACGAGGTATAGACAAATATTATCAGGAACGATAAAACAAAGAAAAGTATGTAGTTAAGCCTGGTGCGATCCATAATTTGGGAAACCTTTTATTAGTTGACCGGGTCATACCCTCCGGCGCTCTGGGGATGACATCTGGAGATTCTTTTTAGAGAAAGCCATAGCCCTCTTGAAAAACCGTATCTGCGGAACGCCTGGAGTGAGTACTCCGAACAGCTAGGATAAAATCGGCAAGAAGGAGGTAAAATAGGAGAAATAAAAAGCTTATAAAGCTCTAGTAATAAAGCTACCCAAAAAACCAAGGGATTCCTCGTTCTCATAACTCCGACCTGAATGCGCCTACGATCTCTCTCTCCGCCCGGGCATAGTCGAGCTTCTCGGTGGGCTTCCTCGCCATAAACAACACGTCAAATGAGTCAAATGAAGATTTATTGCGCCTGAAAACCTCTCTTAAAATGCGCTTAATGCGGTTTCTTTCCACCGCATTAAGCGAGACTCTTTTGCCTACCACTAATCCCAACCGTGGCGTTCCCAAAGAATTAGGGGCGTATATGACCGTAAAATGCTCTGTATAGAGTCTGACCCCACTCTCAAAAACCTCTTTAAACTCAGAGCTTTTTCGGATTTTTAACTCGCTAGGTAAATCGGAACTCAAAGGAAACGTCATTTCTTCCAACGTTCAACCGTTAGACGGTGCCTCCCCTTGGCTAACCGTCTCTTCAGAGTGCGTCTCCCGCCTTTAGTGCTCATCCTTTCGCGGAATCCGTGTACCCTCAGTCTTCTCTTGGCATGGGGCTGGTAAGTCCTTTTCATCTTAGGCGTGTAAAGTAACACGAAAAATTATAAAGGTCAAGAAACGGTGAGGCTAATCCCAGGCGATACGAAATTGCTCAAGTGGGCATACGAGCCCGACCCTCTCCATAGCTTGTCGGGATATAGAAAAAATTAGGAATGAACGGATGGCCAGCCCGATATTTTAAAAACCCTGATTATTTTATGTAGGGTGGAAATTAATCTGTCGATGTCTTCCTTTGTGTTATAAATGTACAAACTGACCCGGACAGCATTTTCTATTCCCAGTCTTCTCATGAGCGGCTGGGCACAGTGGTGACCGGAACGTACGGCAATCCCCTCCTCATCTAGGATTCCGGCAACATCATGTGGGTGAATCCCCTTTATATTGAAAGTAATGACTCCTACCCTTTCTTCGCTCGACCCATAGAGTTCTATACCGGACAAGTCGGATAAACTCTCCAGTGTGTAGTTCAAGAGCTCTTGTTCGTGGGAGATTACACTGGCCATGCCGATGTTGTCGAGGTAATCCAGGGCTGCACCCAGTCCGATCCCGCCGGCTATATTAGGCGTTCCGGCCTCATATTTCCATGGCAGTTCATTCCAGGTAGATTTCTCTAGTGTCACCGTCTCTATCATATCTCCGCCAAATATGAATGGGGACATGTTATCAAGCACTTCCCGCCGGCCGTAAAGAAACCCTATTCCGGACGGCCCCAGCATTTTGTGGCCCGAGGCCACCAGAAAATCACAGTCGAGGGCAGAAACGTCGATAGGTATATGTGGTGCCGACTGGGCGGCGTCCACTAAGACCAATGCGCCAAGCTTTTTTGCTTCTGCAATCACTTCCTTAACCGGATTCACGACCCCCAGAACGTTTGATGCATGGATGATTCCAAAGAGTTTAGTCCTCTCGGTCAATAGTTTAGGCAGGTCGTCAAGTTTAAGCCTTCCCCCATCGTCTACGTCCAGGAATTTAAGGGTGATTCCTCTTTGTTCTCTTAGCATTTGCCAGGGGACGATGTTTGAATGATGTTCCATCATGGTGATTAAAACCTCATCCCCCTCTTTGAGGTTGTGTAGTCCCCAGCCGTATGCAATTAGGTTTATAGACTCGGTGGCGTTCCTAGTGAATACGACCTCACGCCAGCTCTTGGCCCCGATAAACCGGGCAACCTTTTTGTGTGCTTCTTCATACAACTTGGTTGACTCATAGCTCAGGGTGTGAACTGCCCGATGAATATTGGCATTGGTCTCCTCATAAAATTTCTTCTCCGTCTCGATTACTCTCCTGGGTTTTTGGGTGGTGGCAGCATTGTCCAGATAAACGAGGGGCTTTCCATGGACCCGGCGTTCAAAGATAGGAAAGTCCTTCTTAATTTCATAAGGATCAATGCTGGTATAAATTCTTCCCATGGTTATTTTCCAAGCAGGTTAAGCCGACTGCTTAATTAATTTTCTATCAAAACATAAATATCTTCGCCTTCCACCTTGACCTCGAAGGTTTCCACTGGTTCGACAGCGGGAAGAGAAAGAACATCTCCCGTCCGCACATCAAACGAAGCGGCGTGATAAGCACAGGTTATAACCTCACCGTCCAGTAACCCGTCAGAGAGAGGATATTCCATGTGGGTACACTCGTCCTTGATTGCAAAAAACTCTCCATTTACACGACAGATGGCTATTACCAGGCTGTCAACCACGAATGACCTAACC
The DNA here is from genome assembly GCA_035559815.1 of Thermodesulfobacteriota bacterium. Lineage (NCBI taxonomy): Bacteria > Pseudomonadati > Thermodesulfobacteriota > Thermodesulfobacteriota bacterium. The sequence continues at coordinate 74,813 of DATMAT010000076.1, read as the reverse complement.
TCTCCATCCGGTATGTCGGATTTTTTTGCTACTTTTATGAATTGAGACATTCATCAATACCTTTATCTTTATATATTGAAAGGCTTTTTCGCCACTCGACTAATAACCCTTCACTCTTCTTCACCCGGCCAGTGGGTTATACCAAATAGTCCTGATTTTAGGACCTTTAACGCTAGGGTCGCACATTTAAATCTTATCGGACTGACCCTTATCCCCAATGCGCTCAAGATATCATCCTTGGTCATTGTCTTGATGTCATCCAGGTTCCTTTCCATTATCATCTCGGTCAACATTGATGCTGCAGCTTGACTTATTGTGCATCCTTTTCCGGAAAACTTTGCCTCTGTTACCTTATTGTCAGTAATCTTTAGGTCGATCCTGACGACATCTCCACACTCTGGATTCCCCTCCTCATGAGATATATCCGGTTCCGGAATAATTCCATGGTTCCTGGGGTTCTTGTAGTGATCCAGGATGTATTCCATCTGATCCAAGCTCATCTTTAGCCTCTTTCAGCAGACTTACAGTAGGAACAGGGCATGGCGTGTTCCTACTCAATCTCAATCTCTGTTTTTTCGATCACCTTTCCCTGAATGAACCAATTCTTGACCAGTCCTTCTAGGTAATTACGGATTGGTTCGACCTTGACTCGCTCCAGAATCTCGCTGGTAAAGGCAAAAAGCAATAGGGCTCTTGCCGACTCCAGCGAGATACCGCGGGAACGCAGGTAAAAGATAGCGTTTTCATCTAACTGCCCAATCGTCGCCCCGTGGGTGCATTTTACATCGTCGGCGTATATTTCGAGCTGGGGTTTCGTATCGATCTGAGCCTGGTCGGAGAGGAGAAGATTCCTGTTGGTTTGTTTAGCATCGGTTTTTTGCGCATCCTTATGCACTATTATCCGGCCGTGGAAAACACCTCTAGACCTTCCGTCAAGAATACCTTTATACAGTTGTCGGCTATCACAGTGGGGGCTTGCATGCTCGACCCGCATGTAATTATCCATATGCTGCCGTCCGGTGGACATGAAAAGCCCGTTTATGAAGCACTCGGAACCCTCACCAGCCAGCACCGGATGGACATTATTCCTCACCAGCGCACCTCCCAGCAGTATGGAGTTGGAGGTAACGCTGCTGCTTCTACCCTGCTGGATTCTGAGGGTAGATATGTTAAACGCCCTTTTGCTCTCACACTCGATCAGGTAATGCCGAAGCACGCTATTTCTGCCCACTACCGCCTCGGTGGCCGCATTCGAGAAGTACAGGCTGTCACTAAGTGCGGCGTAGTGCTCTACGATAACGGCTTCACAGTTGTCACCCATAACGATTAAGTTACGTGGATGATACAGCGTTGGAGCGTCGACCTCGGTGGAGATGTATAAAATCTGGATGGGTTCCTTTAGAACGGTGCCGGACGGAATATAAACAAGTGCCCCGTCTTCCAGAAAAGCGGTATTAAGGGCTAAAAATGCGTCCTTTTTATAGTCGGCGTAGCGGGACAGATGCTCTTCGAGCAAGCCATTCTCGTATTCTATTGCTCGAGTAAGGCTTAAAATCTTTACGTTGTCCGGAAGGTGAATCAGGTTAGAGTTCTCCTCCGAATATCTACCGTTTACGAAGACTAGCCGTGTATATTCCAAACCCAGGAATGTTAATGACTTCAGCTCATTTTGTGATATTCGCACGTGGCCGTTGTCCGATAGTTGAAATGAGGTTCGAGCAATAGGGGCCGTATTAGTGAAGCGCCAGTCCTCATCACCGGTAGTAGGAAATCCAAGCTCGGCGAAGCGGGTAATTGCTTCCTGGCGGAGCTCTTTTAACCATGTTATATCATTTCCGGGTGCGTTCTTTTCGAACTCGACGAATCCTTCAAAATAGCCTTCGATGTCTTTCATTTTGATTATCTCCATGGTCAGCTCCCTTATCGAATATTGGTTGCTGCGGCACTCTCTGGTTGACTTTGAACCCAAGTGGTATAACCCTTTTCTTCCAGTTCAAGCGCCAGGTCCTTGCTACCCGACTTGACTATCCGGCCGTCGACTAATACATGAACGTAGTCGGGTACTATGTAATTCAGCAACCTTTGGTAGTGGGTGATTACCAGAAAACCGCGTTCTTCGTTGCGCATGGAGTTAACGCCCCTAGCCACGACCTTGAGAGCGTCGATATCCAGTCCGGAATCGGTCTCGTCCAATATGCATAGCTTGGGCTCGAGCACAGCCATTTGAAAAATCTCATTTCGCTTTTTCTCCCCTCCGGAGAACCCTTCGTTGACTGACCTTTGGAGCAGGCTCTCATCCATATCCAGGAGTTTTATCTTGTCCCTGACCATCTTGACGAATTCAACATGTTTAAAAGGTTCGAGGCCGTGGTGTTTGCGTATGGCGTTTATGGCCTCTCTCAGAAAATAGGTATTGGCAATACCCGATATTTCTACCGGGTATTGAAAGGCCATGAATACCCCCTCACGAGCGCGTTCTTCTGGGGCCATCTCCAGCAGGTTTTTTCCGTGATATAATACCTCCCCCTCAGTAACCTCATAGCTTTCTCGTCCGGCCAAAACCTGTGCCAGCGTGCTTTTTCCGGAGCCGTTTGGTCCCATTATTGAATGGACTTCACCCGCGTTCAGCTTTAAGTTAACACCCTTAAGAATCTCTTTGCCTTCTACCTTCACATGTAGGTTTCTGATTTCGAGCATAGTTCCTCCTCAACTAATTAAATGTTTAGAGCTAACTGTACAGGATCATTTGACAATTTAACCGACGCTACCCTCAAGACTAATGCTTAATAGCCTCTCCGCCTCGACGGCGAACTCGAACGGCAGTTCACGGAATACCTCCTTACAGAACCCGTTTACGATTAAAGAAACCGCATCTTCGGCCGAAAGACCACGCTGCTGGCAGTAGAATATCTGGTCCTCCCCGATCTTAGATGTAGTGGCCTCATGTTCCATCCTGGCCGTAGAGTTGTTTACCTCGATGTATGGAAAGGTATGAGCCCCGCACTTGTCTCCGATGAGTAATGAATCGCACTGGGTATAGTTGCGGGCCCCGGTTGCACTCTTTGCAATCTTGACCAATCCCCGATAGGTGTTTTGGCCGTAACCGGCAGAAATGCCCTTGGAAACGATGGTGCTGCTGGTGTTCTTGCCTATGTGTATCATCTTTGTACCGGTGTCTGCCTGCTGACGGTTATTGGTCAGTGCTACCGAGTAGAATTCACCGACGGAGTCGTCACCCTCCAGGATACAACTCGGGTACTTCCAGGTGATGGCCGACCCGGTCTCCACCTGGGTCCAGGAGATATGGGAATTGCGGCCCATGCACCGGCCTCTTTTTGTGACAAAATTGTAAATACCCCCTTTCCCCTCCTTATCACCCGGATACCAGTTCTGAATAGTGGAATACTTGATAGTAGCGTTATCGTGGGCGATTAGCTCTACGACAGCGGCGTGTAGCTGGTTTTCATCGCGCTTGGGAGCGGTGCATCCCTCCAGGTAACTCACGTAGCTGTTTTCATCGGCAATGATCAACGTACGTTCAAATTGGCCGGTGTTCTCGGCGTTTATTCGGAAATAAGTGGATAATTCCATCGGGCAGCGAACACCTTTTGGGACATAAACAAAGGACCCGTCGGTAAACACGGCGGAGTTCAAGGCGGCAAAGAAGTTATCATTGTGGGGTACGACAAATCCAAGGTATTTTTTGACTAAATCCGGGTATTCTTGCACCGCTTCGGATATTGAGCAGAATATAATACCCAGCTCCGCCAGCTTTTCCTTGAACGTGGTAATCAAAGAGACGCTATCAAAGACAGCGTCTACTGCGACACCAGCAAGCATCTTCTGCTCCTCCAAGGGTATTCCCAGCTTCTCATATGTTGCCCTAAGCTCGGGGTCTATTTCATCTAAACTTTTAGGTTTTTCCTTTTGTTTTGGAGCCGCATAATAACTAATGGCCTGGTAATCTATGGGCGGGTAATGAACGTTTTGCCACTTTGGCTCTTCCATAGTAAGCCAATGCCGATAGGCCTTCAGTCGCCACTCTAAGAGCCAATCCGGCTCGTTCTTCTTTGCGGATATTAATCGGATAATCTCTTCGTTCAAGCCGCGGGGCGCAATTTCTTGCTCAATTTTGGTGACGAACCCATACTTGTATTCTCGTTTTGTAAGTTCATCGAAATCGACACTCATTAAAAACCTCCTATGTTTGTCGGTTTAGACAGCTTTGATCCTATCCTGATTAAGCATGTCCTCTAAAGTGGTGCTCTCCAGCGTTTTGATCATGGTGACCTGCAGTTTGTCCCAAATGGGTAACTGTGGGCAGGTTTCGAATAGAGCACAAATCGCATCCTTATCCATACAATCAATCATCCTGAACTCACCCTCGATCGCCTCGTATATCTCCTTCAGGTTAATTTCGCTTGGGGACTTGCGAAGGGCATAACCACCCTCTGGCCCGACCACCGATCTTACTAGCCCTTTGTTGACCAATCTTCGCATAATCTTAGCTAAGTAATTCAGTGGAATATGTTGGCTTTCGGCAATTTCTTTCATGCTGAATCGGTTAATCGGTTTCCTGCTCATGAATGTTAGCGACCTCACTGCATAATCTAAGGTTTTGCTCACCTGCATGTCTATGGAACCGTTCTATTATTGTGGACTTTATACATCCACGTAGTTTAAATTAACTGGCAGTTGTCAGACTGTCAAATCTATATTTGAGTGCTTACATCAACGGATGGGCCGATTCAGAAACATCAATCACAATAAGTTACCCGTTGATTAAAGCCTTGTCTATGTTTACTGGCCTATCGGACAGAATTAAGAAAAAATTATTTGTTTCAGGGTAGTAAAATACGGGTATTTCAGTTGATATTTCGAGAGTGGTTTAGGTAAATTGTTTTTTGTTGGAATTGAAAAATCTCTTGACTTAGAAATTAAAATAAGGTAAGAATCTCTTGGAGTAAGTGTTTAATACGAATAGGTCGAACCAATCAGAATTCGAGCGAGAAGGAGCGTAGAGGAGGAAAACGCTACATTAATGCAACTCAAGGTAGCTATTCTGGAGTTGACTCCTGTACATTATCATGTTGCCCTCGCCATTACCGGGTAATAGTGGATGAATTTTACGTTTGTTTTTTTGTCCATTTGTATTTGTGTTTTTAGTATGCCGCTTACAGGATGTGTGGCTACAACAGACGATATGAAGGGATTATATGCGAGGCAAACTCGGCTGGAAGCAAGGGTTGAACGGATTTATCAGGATGTCGAATCGCTTAAAAAACAGTCTTTGGCTGGTGGTAGTAGTGACGAGAAACAATTAGCAGAAATAGAGGCGAGCTTGGCTGAGCTAGAGCAATCTTATTCAGAATTAACTAAACGTTTAAACAACTTGGAAACTAGGACGATGTCTAGTGTGCCGGCGCCCAGCCACAGCGGGAGTTTTACCGGTCCCGGAACGAGTGCTCTTCAGTATGAGGCGCGGGTATATGAAGAGGCTTATAAAAATTTGGCTGAAGGGAATTACATAGAGGCTAGGAATCAATTCAAACAATTCATGGCCGGTTATCCCAATTCCGCTCAGGTTGCGGATGCACAGTACTGGATAGCGGAGTCTTATTATAGAGAGGGGAAATTCGAGGAGTCCATACTAGAATTTCAGAGGTTCATTGATACGTATCCCAAGGATAACAGGGTGCCGCTTTCATATTTGAAACAAGGTCTTTCGTTGATAAATATCGGAAGAAATGAGGAAGCAAAGCTATTTCTTCAGACTTTGATCGATAAATACCCAAACTCGGAAGAGGCTAGAATAGCCAGGGAAAAATTACGGGAACTTGCAGTAAAGCGTTAAAAATATTATTATAGAGAGTAAATAATCTTAAAGGAGGTACAGTAAAATGAAAAGGGATAAACTTCTTCTAGTTTTTCCCGTTTTGGTTCTTGCGTTACTTTATTTTGCTAGTTGTGCTACCCCTCCCCCGACCCAGGAGCTCGCTGATGCCGAGGCAGCGGTTGCGGCGGCGAAGGAAGCTGGATGCCCAGCCTGTGCACCCGAGGAATGTGCGGCGGCTGAAAGTGCTCTGGCACGGGGTAAAGCTCTTGCTGGTGAGTTCTGTAGCGAGCTAGAGGCCCGCAGGCTTCTTATTGACGCTAAGGCAAAGGCTGATGAGGCCAGAGCAAAATGTCAACAAGTAGAAGTTCCTCCTCCCCCTGAGACCATGGGTGAGGTTGCCCTTAACGATATATTCTTTGATTTTGATAAGTCCAATATTAGACCTGATGCAGAGCCGGTGCTTCAGCAGAACGCCGAGGTTCTGAAGAACAACCCGGACGTTACCGTCGTAATCGAGGGATATGCAGACATAAGAGGTACGCCGGAGTATAACTTAAGGCTCGCCCAGAGAAGGGCAGATGCTACAAAAGCGTACCTGGTTCAGCTAGGGGTTGATCCTAACAGGATACAAGCCATAGGAAAGGGTGAGACTTCAAAATTTGCTGCGGGTACTACCGAAGAAGCATATCAGCTTAACAGAAGGTCTCAATTCATTCCGGTACAGCCAGGGGCAATGCCAGGAGCAAGGATTTTCTTCAAGTTTAACGAGGAGAGCAAACCTACTCTATAAAAGTAGTTATTAATTTAGAGTAGAAAAATTATATTATGGGAAAGAAGCAATCGCTTCTTTCCCATCCCATTATCCGGCTTATTTCTTCACATTATGTTTTGCGGTAGAGGTTTGACAGTATTGGTGTATCATGTTAACTATTTCTGGCTTAACTACCCATCCAAGTTAGTAAATGACATTCCAAATAAAGAAATCAAGAAAGCTGTATAAAGCTGCAGAGCGCATTATGCCCGGCGGTGTAAACAGCCCGGTTCGCTCTTTTAGGGCAGTTGGGGGCACCCCCGTCTTTATCTCGAAGGGCAAAGGAGCTAGGGTTTATGACGAGGACGGAAACAAATATATCGACTACATCGCTTCCTGGGGGCCGCTTGTCTTGGGCCATGCCCATCCCCGCGTGGTTAGGGAAATAAAGAGAGCAGCGGAAAATGGCACCAGTTATGGGGCGCCTTGTGAAAAGGAAGTGGAGCTGGCAAGCCTGGTAATCAAGTCCTATCCCTCCATTGAGATGATAAGGATGACTAGCTCCGGCACGGAAGCTACCATGAGTGCGATTCGTGTTGCCCGAGCCTATACTGGACGGGACTTAATTGTTAAGTTTGAGGGATGTTATCATGGTCATGCCGATTACCTTCTGGTCAAGGCTGGCTCCGGTGCAACGACATTTGGAACACCAAGCAGTCCCGGTGTTCCGGAGGCGTTTACAGAAAAGACACTACTCGCCAAGTATAATGACATTAAATCCGTGAAAGATCTTTTTTCTAGACACGGGAATAAAATCGCATGTGTTATTCTGGAACCGGTTGCGGCTAATATGGGAGTCGTTCCGCCAATAGAGGGGTTCTTACAAGGGTTGAGAAAGATAGCCTCAGACTATGGAGCGGTTCTTATTTTTGACGAGGTTATCACCGGTTTTAGACTAGGTCTAGGCGGGGCACAGAGAACATACGGGGTTACGCCCGACCTTACCTGCCTTGGAAAAATAATAGGGGGTGGGCTGCCGGTCGGCGCCTACGGAGGAAAAAGAGAAATCATGAACCTGATTGCCCCTATCGGCCCTGTTTATCATGCCGGCACACTCTCCGGTAATCCGTTAGCCATGTCCGCGGGGGTGGCAACAATAACCGAACTAAGAGGGAAGGGAACTTACAAGAGACTGAATGAACTAACTAGAGAACTGACCTACGGGCTCGGAGAGATCATGAAAAAACTGGGAATTAAAGCTAGGATAAACTCGGTGGGGTCGATGTTCACTTTATTTTTCACAGACCGGGAGGTAATTGATTATGAATCGGCACTTACCTCGGATACAAAGATGTATTCCCGGTTCTTTAAAAACCTGTTGAGCACTGGTATTATGTTTCCGCCTTCTCAGTTTGAGGCCGTATTTCTATCCCTTGCCCATACTGAGAAAGATATAGAAATAACCCTTAAGGCTGCTTACAAGGCCTTAAGGAGTATAAAACATCGAGCGGAGGCGAGCTAAGGTTAAGGGGAGAAAGGACTTAGGATGGGCCATATATTTTGCGGTAGGGACACATTTGGCCGCTTCGATAATAGCGGGCTTGATATTGGGGCATTATGTCGATAAGTGGGTTGGGACAAAGACACCTGTTTTCACAATTGTCGGGTTGATAGCTGGGGTAATATCCGGGTTCAGTCTATTGATAAGGTTGATGAAGAGAAAAAATGACGACGAGAGCGATGAGCCTGGCCAAGACGCTGGCGCTAAGTAGAGTAGAAGTGAGCGGTTTAATCGTCACCGGGATTCTTTTGGCGGTGAATGCGCTGCTCGGTTTTTGGGAGATGGCCGTGGGAGCCGCAGTTGGTGGAGTCCTGGTTGTCGCCAGTTTCTTAGCCACAAAACTAATAGTGGGTGTTCTTATCGGGGGTGCTCATTCCCGAGGTTTTGGGATATTCATACTCATGGTTAAAACGTTGATACTCGTGGGAATCGTCGTTTCACTTTTTTTATTCACGAAGATAAATATTTACGGGTTTTTGATAGGGGTCACCGCGGTGGTAATAGTTATAATCGGAGAAAACTTAAGAGGAAAGAAAAATGGAACACTTTAGTTGGTTTACCCTGATGGGGTTGGGAAAATATGACCATGTTCTAGGTGCTATTCTGGTCCTTCTCTTTTTAACCTTCGCCGCTTTAAAGATAAAGAATAATCTCACCGGGAAAGACTCCGTACTCCCAGACGAGAAATTCTCACTGAGGAATGTTTTTGAAATCTTGACCTTGGACTTTCTGCTCGACCTTTTTACCAGCATGATGGGTTCTAGAGAAAAGGCTAAGAAATACTTCCCTCTTCTTGGCTCCGCTTTTTTCTTCATCCTTTTTGCAAACATTCTGGGACTAGTCCCAGGCTTCCTTCCACCTACAGGAAACTTTAATACCACCATTGCCTGCGCTCTAGTAATATTTGTTATGTATAATTTCTACGGTTTTAAGGAGAACGGTATCGGTTATTTGAAACATTTCATGGGTCCGATGATTTACATAGCGCCGCTCATGATCATCATCGAGATTATCAGTCACTTGGTGCGTCCACTGTCACTTTCATTGAGGCTTTTTTGGAACATGACCGGAGACCACTTAGTCCTCGGAATTTTTACCAACCTCACCCATTTCATAATCCCGGCGGTATTCATAGCCCTTGGACTGTTTGTATCCTTTCTTCAGGCTTTTATTTTTACGGTGCTCTCCGCCATATATATAGCACTCTCGGTAGCCCACGAGCACGAGCATTAATAATTTTATCATGGCGGTTCATTAGAAACTATGACAAAAAACTATCAACCAAAAGGAGGTAAGAAATGAGACGGGTTCTTACATTGTTAATGATGGTCGGGGTTGCAGTTCTCGCTGCTTTTGTCCCTGAGGTATTAGCCCAGGAAGCCGCCGAGGCCGAAGGCCATCTGGGAGAATTAGCCAAGTTCGGGCTGGCCATTGGCGCTGGTTTGGGAATAGGTGTTGCCGCCGGTATCGGCGGTTTAGGACAGGGACGTGCGGTCGCTGCTGCGGTAAGCGGTATCGCCAGAAATCCAGCCGCCGCTCCTCGAATTCAGACCCCTATGATCATCGGTCTTGCTCTGATCGAGTCTCTGGTTATATACGCCCTGGCTATAACATTCTTGTTACAGGCGAAAATTTAACAACCGAGCGGAGTAGGACAATTCATGTGAATTTTCTCGAAGGCGCATGGTTTGTTCCTACTCTTTCTTCATTTTTTGGGACATAGGTCAAAGTGATCAAGAATGGCTTTTTATTGCTCTTTGCAGTAATTCTGCTCTCCGGATGCCTAGCCTCTGGGCTTTTCGGCAAGCGCGAAGATTCACTAAATAAGACCGCTTCTTTTTATTACAACATGCTCATGTGGAAATACTATGATAGGGCTTCGGCTTTCGTAGATGAAGAAAAAAGGTATAAATTTGAAGAGCTGATAGTGAAATCGCAGGACAACCTGAATATTACGAGCTATCAAATAAAAGAGGTTATTTTTTTCGAGGGGGATGAGGATAAAAGCATGGTCAGGGTGTTAGTAAATTATTATAAATATCCTTCGGTTTCCGAAAAGACTATCCTTCTTGAAGATACTTGGATCTTAAGGGGAGGGAAATGGTATATTTCTCCGGACTTTGATGAGGCTATATATAATTAATACTTTGTTTCTCTATAGTCACCAAAGCGAGCGTCGCTCATAAGCCTGAGCTAGTTTTAATCGAACCTTACCGAAGCTCCGTCTATAGCTAATTTTTGCTTTTTATCGTAACTACCCTATCGATATTAGGTAATTGCAGCAAATTAGGCATGTGGACGGGTAATTCCGTGTTATACGGTCTATCCTCGATTATTACTTCGTTCAAGGTTGCCGGATATGCCGGTAGGTAAATCTCCGCGCCACACTTAGGACAAAAATCCCATTCGATTTTTACTGATTCGCCGCAGGTCGGACACCCAAATTCCTGTCTTGCCTTGGAGGTTAGGGACTGGTTTATTCTATAGATAGCGTAAGCAGAGCCGTAGAGGAGGAAAGGTAGGAATACAAAAGCGGCTACTATAACTATAAAAAGAAATATAGGAAGATGGGAAAGGTGTTGCAGGCATACTGAGGAAATACTCTCCCAGTTTGCGGCTTGGGTTAAAATCGGGTGTGTCATGTTTTATCCCTCCCTAAAACCCTATTATATCAAAGACTGGCTGTCCATTGCAATAGAAATTTTTTTATTGTCTAAAATGCTTATAATCCGCCGAGATCACTTGAGTTTTGAATCTGATTACGAGTAACCTTACACATTAGGGATTGAAAAAGTGAGGAACCCGTTTATATTTATTCTGCCTATTGGGTTTTAGCTTAATTAGCAATAAACCTTTTGAATCCGGAGTCGATTAGCCGAGGGCCTGAAAATAAAGAATATGGTGTAATGTAAAATTCCTCAGGGAAGATATGAATGAGGAAAAGGTTGAGATAAGAAATCTTCGGTTGTCACAAAAAGACGATTTCATCCGGTTGAAAACTTTAATGATGGAATGGGAAAACAAGACTATAAAAAAGCTAAGTGTCCTGCCTAATGGCATGATCCGGGAAGAGGGTACACATGTCTTTGGCGGTGCTGAGCTGTTCGAGGAAGGGAACAGTCTTTTACTCAGAATATGGACTTCATTCGGAATGTTAAACATTCACATGGGAGATTTCGTCGAAAAGGCGGATAACACAAGGCTGGTCATTAGACGTTTCAGCAAAGACCCCTGGAATATAAAGAAGGATGTTTTCAGAATAGTCGAGGAGCAATAATAAGTTATGATTAAGCTTACCGAAATAAATACCGCGAGTTTTAAGGGTTGTCAGGAAATAAGGCATCCTACACTGGCTATATCCTAGCCACGTCCATAATATACTGTAAAGATTACAAATACTATTGGCATCTGGATTGCAGATAGTACAACTTGAAAAGGAGAGATGCAAATGTGTGAGTATACAGAAGAACTTTATAGCAGATGGCTAAGCAGAAAGCTGACCAGGATTGAACAGGCCTTTTTTGAAGAACATATGCAAAACTGTGCCGACTGCAGCACGCTGGTTTTAGAAGAAAATAAAGAAAGGCTTACTGCATTAAGAGTAAGCTCTCTAAAGTTTGGTTTTGGTATTGGCTTATTGGCCAGTTTGATAACTTCGATTGGGCTAGTCATAGGGCTTAATAATTTGGCCAACTATTCTTCGAGGGATTTTATAATCTCAGGGATTCTCTATCTGCCCATAGCTTTATTCACGGGCGTTCAGATAGTTGCTTTCAAATTGAGCGAGGCCGCGAATTCTAAATTGTCAAACCTTTTGAGGTCCATAGTTACGTTATTTGTATTTTCTACCCTTCTCTACAGCGTCCTCTTTAATATCCCTGCTCTGGCCAAGGCGTCCCACGCCAGCATAGGAAGGTTCAACGAATCCTTAATCCTATTCTTGAATATAGTGCTTTCTGCTTTTTATTGGGTTATCGGCAACCGCTTAGCTATACAAGCTTACAATAGGGAACTAGAGACTTCGTCCTTTGTAGCTTCTTTGTTGTCGACTTGGGTATTGGTTCTAGCGGGGATAAGTTATCTGGCAATCAGGTAACTTTAAATTGGTTAGGACTGGAGTTATAAGTCAAAGCTCTTGGTGGGCTACTCTTATCTGGTATCTAATCCAGAATGGCTCAGTATTGACCCGAATAAAGCGTTTTGTGTTCGGGCCAGCTTCTGCATTAAATTGGGAATCTTTCCTGTACAAATCTTTTTGCCTGCTCTTTATCTTTGACCGTACCTTCCAACTGAGCTTCCTCCAATGAGTCTAGGATGCTGGAGAAGATAGGACCGGGTGCGTATCCCATTTCGATCAGGTCGTACCCGTTCAGAATCGGTCTTGGTTTGATCTCTTCTTGTTTTAATTCTTCGAGCTTTTTCTTCATGAAATCATACACATCGGTGGAGCCGTGGCTGGCCAGGCAGTCTGCCAGGTGAAGCGTAAGATGGTCTTCAAAGCATGGAATGCCCAGAAAACGTTTTAGTGTGCTTTCCCTCATCCTAAAAACGTCCTTAAATCTCAGATGCTCTCTCACCAGGGAAACTATCCTCTCGATTTGCTTGTTAGAAAACCGGAGTTTTTTGCAAATCTTCTTTGTCATTTCCGCACCGATTTTATCGTGCCCGTTAAACCTGATCCTATCGGTGACCGTTAGGGTAATCGGCTTCCCCACGTCGTGAAAAAGCCCCCCCAGGGCAAGCTCGGGCGAGGGCTTTCCTTTGGTGATTTCAAATAACTTGTCCAGTACTAAGCAGGTGTGCGTGAATACATCCCCTTCCGGATGAAACTCCGGGGGCTGGGGTACCCCGTGCATGTTGTCGATTTCCGGAAGAATGTGCTTCAAAAGACCGGTTTCTCTCAATAGTCTTAGTCCAAGACCGGGGTTTTCCTGGGATATGATCTTAACCACCTCGTCCCTCACTCTCTCGGCACTCACCTGGGAGATTAACGGGGCCAATTCATAAATCGCCTTGATCGTATCTTCATCTAGTTTGTAGCTAAACCTGGCAGCAAATCGCACTGCCCGCATCATGCGGAGCTTGTCTTCATTGAATCTGTCTTTAGGATTTCCAATTGTCCTAATCACTCGATTTCTTAAATCCTCGATGCCCCCGACGTAATCGATTACTTCCTCGGTCAGCGGGTCGTAGAGCATACCGTTTATGGTGAAATCCCTTCTAAGGACGTCCTCGCGCTCGTCGCCGCTGTAGATAACCCGGTCGGGGTGCCTGCCGTCGGAGTAGCTTTCATCCCTCCTGAATGTGGCCACCTCGAATTTATGCTTATCTTCCAGCACTAAGATGACACCGAAATTTGCCCCCACCGGCACCGTATTCGGGAAAATCTTCATTATCTCATCGGGCTTGGCGCTTGTGGTGATATCGTATTCCTCAGGCGGAATTTTCATAACCATATCCCTTACACACCCCCCGACGAAGAACGCTCTATAACCGGATTCTCTTAGACGTTCGACTATGCTTTTTGCCGAGAGAAGCAATTCGCCGGTAAAAGGTTTTAGTTTGTGTACGATAGCCATGGTTTTCAAAAAGGCGTTTTAATGTATATTATTGCTTAATCTATAGCTTTTCATAAACACCGTGGCGAGTGAATTAATCTCCGGTCCCAAAGGCCATGTGTCTTTACTTAATTCATTATCCCTGGCAATGAGAAGAAAGCTACAGGTCTGACCCTAAATTAATGAGATAATTTACCTGACTAAAGTCAACTTAACGAAGTGGAAGAATTATATATGAATATCGAGAAAACTATACCGGCTCTTATCACAAACCGAATCAAAAAATACCAGAGCAAGATCCTCTTTCAACGAAGGGACGGCTGGAGCTGGAAACAGATAACCTGGCTTGATTTTGAGAGGGATGTTAAAAGCATAGCTTCCTTCCTCCTGGACCTTGGTTTTGGGCCTGGAGATGCGGCCATCATGGTTTCACCCAACCGGATGGAATGCTTGTTTGCCGAGGTGGCAGTTTGTTTCCTGGGCGGGGTGGCGATCCCCATGGAGGGGGATGAGCTTTTAGAAAGAATAATAGAAGAGCTTGCTAAGGGGGTGAGGATAAAATTTATCTTCACTGCGGATGCGGCCATAGCTAATAGGGTTATAACTTTCTTCAATAGCTTTCCGGACTTGGGGAAGATTATCGTTTTCTCGTATAACGACCTTGGTAAAGACGATAGGATTATACCGTATGCAAGCGTTCTTAAATTCGGACTACTTAAGAGAAGACAGCTTGAAGACAGTTTGACCACAACCTCAGAAAGCGTTTCACCAGATTCCCCGGCTGTAATTTTCTATGATCCCGGCTTGAATGGGAAAGTGAATGAGAAAAAGGTTGCCCATTTGGATTTGATTGAAGCGTTACACCTCATGGCCAAGACGTATCCATTCATCGGGGAAGAAGACCAATCCTTTTCCTGCCTGACATCGGCCAGCCCCTTCGAGAAATTCATAAATTATCTGGCCCTCTACATGGGCTCTCGGATAGTTATGGCGGAAACAAGAGAGGACTTTTTCGAGGATATTCTTGAAGTAAAACCGACTGTCCTTTTTGAAACCAGAGACGGCCTTGAAGATATATGTTCAAGGGTTTTATCCGACGCCGGAAAAAAATCGGGGAGCGAAAAACTGAGAAGGGATTTGGGAAATAGAATAAAATATGTTCTGACCGATGCTCCACCCGAAGACCGAATAAAAAGCCTCTTTTCCAAATCAGGAGCGTCTATTGTTGAGGTTCCTGAGTTGAATAAACTCGGTGAGCTTTAAGTCTAGCTGCATTTTCTCAGGCACTAGGTTTTATTCTCTATATTAAACTGCAAGGAACGCATATATGCGGTCCTTACATCTTACTGCGTAAGTGAGAGAGAGTATTTAGTCCTCGGTTTCTTCTACGGAGCATCGTGCTTTTCCGCTGTGGAACCTTATGAGAACCTGATCTCCAGATTGGAGTTCCTTTGATTCCCTTATGACCCTCATAGAAGGGAGCATCTGGGTGATGCTGTAGCCTCGTTCGAGCACCTTGAGTGGGCTTAGGGCATCCAACTTGCCGGATAACGCCTGAAGACCTAAGCCTGCGGAGTCGAGTTTTATTCTTATTGACCTGGTTATATCATGCTGTAACTGGGAGACGTCCTTTCTGCGGAGTTCCATGAGTTTTCTCAACGCAATAGCCATTCTTTCATTCAGGCCCATCAATTCCTGAGCTAGCTTATCTTTTTCCATAACCGCAACTTCGGCAGCCATGGAAGGTGTAGCGACCCTCAGGTCTGCTACCAGGTCAGAAATGGTAATATCAATTTCGTGCCCCACGGCAGAAATTACCGGGACAGGAGATTTAACGATCTCCCGGGCCACCGCTTCCTCGTTGAAAGCCCAGAGGTCTTCTTTTGAGCCGCCGCCTCTAGCCAGGATGATTAAATCGAGCCCCTCGATTTTATATAGCCTTCTTAGGCCTTTTACTATCTCAGCCGGTGCTTCTTCCCCCTGAACCCGGGTCGGGGAAATAAGTATCTCCAGGTTCGGGAATCTCCGGTCTAGTACCTTAAGGATGTCTCTTATTGCTGCTCCTGACGGGGAAGTAACCACCCCTATCTTTTGAGGGAGAAAAGGTATGGACCGTTTTCTCGCCTGGTCAAACAGGCCCTCGGCAAGAAGCTTCTCTTTTAACTGCTCAAGTGCCAGGGCCTGTGCGCCGATTCCCTTTGGCTCTATGTACCGGACGTTTATCTGATATATTCCCTGCTTTTCGTACACGCCTATCTGCCCGCAGCATATAACCTCCATCCCGTTTTCCGGCTTGAATTTTATGTATTGGTTTGACCCTTTAAAGCATACGGCGGAGATTTGGCTGTAATCGTCTTTGAGGGAGAAATACCAGTGCCCGCTGGCGTAGGCGTCCCTAAAGTTTGAAATCTCTCCTGACACCCAGACATAGTCGTATCCTATTTCCCCTTCTATTATTTCTTTAATCCTGGTCGTAAGCTCGAAGACGGAGTAGATTTCACCTCTGATAAGGCTGAAGAAGGAGGGGTAATCATTCATTCAGGAAAGTATCTTAGATGGGAATGGGATAGTCAAGATAAATTAAACCTCACCAATTAAACATTCTCACCGAGGTAAGAAAAATATAAAGAATCAGCAAAATAAGAATAAGCCTGAATATTAGCCTCTTTAATGCGCTTCCTCCCCTATTTATAGACTCTCCGCACATAGGGCAAGTATCCGTCTTCGGGGTAATCTCGTATCCGCATTCTTCACACTTAGTAAGGGACATAGCCTTCTATAAACTTCAAATGTAGTTTATATGCATACTACCAAATTTAGACTTGAGAAAACAGAATCACTTCAGAGATACACTACTAAGTCATTCCCGCGAGAGCGGGAATCCAGTCTTTAATGTGGGTGAAGGTTTAAACCTATACTAACCTCATCAATTCATAATCGTGCCAGTTCCCTTATAACCAATCACACATACGGTAGACACGGGCCTCATCTTTTTTGTCTCTAATCTAATCTCTGAGAATCCGGATTTTTCCAAGAATGTGGAAATTTCTTTTCCTGCGTCCCGGACGTCTTCCTCCGTTGCCCCCGGATGTCTCGGCTGAAGCGCAATGGCGATCAAGCCTCCTGGTTTCAGCATATTCCAAAGTCCCTTTAAGCTTTCAACTGGGTTATCCCAGAACTGGATCGAGTTGATGCTGATTATCCTATCAAAAGGCTCGTCGAACTGTGGGAAATTTGAAACGGACCCAAGCCGCAAATCTACTCTTCCCACTCTTATTGCTTCGGCATTCCGCTTCGAAGCTTGCCTGATCATCACCTCGGAATGGTCGATTCCGGCAATGAAACCATCTAGTGCAGTCTTGCTGATTAGCTCTATCGCCAATCCTGGGCCGAAACCGATTTCCAGCACCCTATTGCTTCGCTTTATGTCGAGTAATGAGATGACCCATCGGTTTCGTTCCCGGTTCGTGTAGGCCATAATCACTCCGGCCAGGCTTCCCCAAAATCCTCTGGGTTGGCCAAATTGTCGACGAAAACCTTGCATACATTTCATGGAAGCTCTACCTCCTTGCTTTTACTTTTTGTTGACGCCCTTGATTAGCCGTTTCCATTGACTGCTTTCGAATAACTCTCGTAGGGATCTTAGAACATTGGCCGCAATCTTCATGTCACTCTCTGAAATATTTACTTCCAGTTGAGATAGAATTTTTTCTTCCCTGTGGTTCATAGCGCTAACAAGTTCTTTCCCCTTTTCGGTCAAAGTTACTAGATGGGATCGCTTGTGAGCGGGGTTTTCGATGAATTCAACATAACCCTCTTCGGCAAGCTGGTTGACAATTCCCTGGATGTGCTGGCGGCTAACCGGGCGAGAACGTGCCATCTGCGGAACCGTCTGGGGTCCCAAACGGTCGAGGTCTCTTAAAACACCTCTTCTTCCGCCTGATAACTCACCTTGACCGTGAAGCTCTTCCGCTGCTGCACGCATACGGTGGAACAAAGCCCTAGTCTCGTCAATCACTGAATATAAGGCTGATAGTGCTTGTCTATTAACTCCGGTGTCGGACTCGATTGTTTCTATTTCCTTCATTTCTTTCCTCCTAAAGGGTGTTATCGAAATGAATTGCTATTCGGCTATATGACAAGTAAATTACCATAATGACAATTATTTTGTCAAGATGCCTCAATCTATGTTTGAGTGTAAATACCAAAAAATCGCCATTTCCATGGCCGTAGGGAGTCAATGGCGGTGTTAACGTTGTGTAGAGACGCAAAATTTTGCGTCTCCTGCTGTTGGTCGTTTAGGATTAGAATTATTTTGTCGCCGAAGCGAGCTTCCCCCTTTAAAACCTGCTTCCCGTGATTATCTTAGGATTATTAGGAGGTAAATATATGAACAGACCAAATAACGATTACGTAGCAACACAGATAGAGGACGGATTTAGAATTGAATTTACTGATTCCCTGAAAGCGCCGATCAAGGTAACCTTCGATGATTTACAGGGGTTTGTCAAGAAGTTTAATGAGAGAGTGGTAACTGGCAAACAACTGACCCTCACCGAAGACGAGGAAGTAATGTTAACCCTCTGGCAAATGCTCCTGATCCCGGAACATACAAAACATTAATCCCAAAAGCATGCTCCTTTGGGGTCAAAGGAGCATGCATCAAAAATACTATAAACTTCGGCGTACAGTTCAATGTGTTACATATTACTGCGTTGATCTAACTCTTCAGTTTCTTTATAAAGCTTACTTTGCATTAGAATTCTTTTGCTTTGAAAGATAATGGATTTTACCTTTTTCTGTTGACTTGGAATGAGAAAGAAATTTCCAGTATCTAACGCAAGAAAACGAACAACATCTAAAACATCGATTATTATCTGTGGCATACCATGAAGTTCAATAAACCAACCTTTAGGTGAAAAATGTTCAAACTCATTTCTGAATTTGTCTTTAAGCCATTTAATAGATTCTTTCTGCCGTTCTGATAATTGAAGGTACTTACTGTGTACGAACATACGCATCCATCTAGTGTTTTGACATAACTCCAAGGCTTTATTCAAGCTAATAAGATGACGTTCACCTTTGTTTTTACCCTTCTTTGTCACAGGAGCTACATAATCTGGATTACTACCAGCACAAGCACGAATTGCAAAGCCGTACAAAGCTCCATGTAGGGAAATAATTACCCATTTCCAGGCGAAAACATCTGTCTCAACTTGGCGAATGAAATCATAAGCTCGTTTTAAATAATCTAGTGCATTTGTTTTTTCATCTAAACTTAAGTATTTTCCTCTTATCTTTTTCTTTCTTTTTTTCAATATTTGTTATCCAATAACCCTCCTCAACGCCGGGGCGACGAGGTTGGGATGGTGTTTGCTTATTTCTTTGGCTAGCATTCCCACTATATTTTTGATGTCCCACTGTGCGCCTTCGGACATTCGGAGGTTGGTAAGGTGATATAGTTCCCACAGGTCGAAGCTTCCGATAACCCGCCTGTTGTGGGCGTTTGTAACAACATAGCTTGCAACCAACGGCAGGTTTTCATTCATGAGTTTGTCATAAAATAACTCGCTTTTCTGCGTTGCTTCTCTAAGCAATTCTTCAGACCCTGCCTGTTCTACATTTGGCGGAACCGTAATCCCATTTGAGACACTCGGCTCCTGGGTAATCCAATTTACCTTCCGATGCCTCAGAAGTTGGTGCCAGCAAGCCTCGCTTATGACAAACTCAGCCTCGTAGTTTATCAGCTTAAAAACATTTATCGGATTATCATGTTTGCCAAGCCTCTCTATCGCTTTTTTGACTATCATCAATTTATTCTCTAAATCTTTGTTCCCGGCTTCCTTCTCGATATGATCATATCCCAGGTCTGAATACTCAAAAAGGATTGCATTTACCATTTTATCTATTGCCGATTTCTCCGGGTCGGATGTGCCACTACCGGTCCAATCAATGAGCCTTACCCCGGGGTTTTGATTGGACAGGTCCCGATTCTTTGGGGTAAAGATGGAGTGGGTTATACGCTCAAGCTCTTCTCCAGTTCCCTTGATATATTTATTTTCATTAGCGTATTTGACCAGGGTGGGGACGGAAAACGTTACTTCCTTCTTAATTTCTTCTGCCTTTCTTCTAGCTTCCGGGTACTTGTTCGAAAGAAGCTTGGTTAGGGAGTCTTCGATAGCTCTAGCGTTTGCGGTCATTCCCAAGTTGGTATAAGTGGCAAGACTTAAGGCATACCGGGCATCTTCGAAGGCGATTTTCTCCAAAGCTCTAAGGTGCGCTTTTTCGTCTCCTCCTTTTGGAACTGCAACGTTTCGCTTTAGATAATCGTAGAGCTTGTCGTTTATCTGAACGTATGTACCGTACAAGTAGTTGTTTAATTCTATGTACTCTTCGAGCAATGAAGGTTTATCCTTAAGCTCTTCAGGAACATAGAAATCCCCTTTCTGCGGTTTCTGGTATCTCTGGGAATACTCGGTGAAAGATAAATACTCATTGGATAACTCCAGGAGAGATGAAAAAAGACGAGATACCCTCTCAACGCCTAAGTGGACGGCGGCGTGTTCGGCGACGGATGCATGGCCGTAGTTTAGGACCCACTTCTCGTGGAATTTGGCGGCCCTCTCCTGTCCAAGCTGCTCCTCCTTTATAACGGTTTCTATGTTATCCCTGAAGCTTTTAGGGCTTCTGCTGACGTATGCGAATATCACCGCTATAACTTCTTCGGGCAGGTTGGCCACGGTATAGATATCCCTATCCAAATTGGATACGTAATTTTTAATCACATTTGTGGTTAAACCTTTTTCCTCGGGCATCACATGCTCCTATAGGCTCTAATTCGTTCGTAAGATAGCGTTTTGGCTTTTTTCTTCGTAATGTCATCTTTGATGATCTTCAAGATTTGAATCTAAAAATAAAAGTTATGTTAAAGAATATAAGAGACCAATACGGTTTACAATAGACGGCTAAGAGTCAGGCTAGAGTAATTCCTTCTTTTATTTTCTTTAAAATGTGGGGGAGCACTTGGCTGGGTTTTCCGTAAATGACCGCATCCACGTAATCATCGGAAGGACCTTCTCTCTCGCTTATTATAACCACTTTGGTCCCGGTCTCTTTTGCCAGAGTAGGGAATGACGAAATGGGTTGGACATCGAGCGATGCGCCGACGATTAGTAGAAGGTCACAGTTTCGAAGTCTAATCCACGCTTCTCTAACTTCCCAATGAGGAAGCGGTTGTCCAGGAAAAGATATCGGGGGCTTCAAAATGTCTTTGCCGCATACCTCACATTCGGGTATTTCTTTTCCTCGCTCCAGCATGGATAAAATCTTATCAGTTGTGTAGTCCTTACCGCAGCTCGTGCAGGTAATCCATAGCATTGTGCTATGAAGCTCTATTACCGAGGTACTTCCGGCACGGTGGTGAAGGCCGTCTGTTGTTTGAGTTAGAAGGCAGTCGAGCTTTCCCAGCATCTCCAGTTCGGCCAGGGCCAAATGTGCCGGGCTCGGTTCGGCTTTTACCAACACCGGGTAAATTTCTTTTATCTTGCTCCAGTACTGTGCCCTCACGTCCCTGCTGGCTCGAAACTCTCTGATGTTAGGATTAATTCTCGGGTCGGAGAAATCGGGCACCCCGGATTCTGCAGAAAGCTCCGGACCGGTAAGGACGATGATTTGTCGTGATTCCTTAATCCAGTCAACCACGGTTTCCAGTACGTCTTTTTCCATCATCTACGATTATACTTATTTGTGGTGAATACTGTCAAACATCGCAATGTTTTTTCCCGAAAGTTAGGCCTAATGGCAAGGTGACCTAAACGCCTATGTTTAATCGGGCTTTTATAATTTATTGCTCTTGGGTTTTTTTCGCTGGTCTAAAGAGGGGAGCACCTCCGCTGTCTGAGGCGCTCCCAATGGCATAATGTAGAGAGGAAGAGGGATAAAGGGTAGGTGAAACGGTAAAAAGCTTATAGGATTTTAATTAATCGCCGATTAAATTTTTGTTAAGACGAGATGAACGGATAAGTGGTATTTGGTGTGGAGTACAAATATTTATAAACTTTGGGTATAGGGCTAAGCAACGGTATCATCTCAGGGCTTTGTACTTGGAAATTTGTTTTTATTGAGGAGTGTATTATAATAACTGCTAACATTATGGTCTTTACACTTTCCGATAACTGTTACCTGATTAGCACATTAGCACCACTGAAAATCTATTAGTGGGGATGTAGCTCAGACTGGGAGAGCGCTGCGTTCGCAACGCAGAGGTCGCGGGTTCGATTCCCGTCATCTCCACCAAAAAACCTTAGCTGTTTCCATTAGTTACCTCATCACCTCCTTGATCTGTCTTGGCTTCCTGTTCCAAGCTCTCTAAACTTTTGCTATCGTGCTCTAATATCGACCGATTTTCTAAGTAAGAGGGGTCAAGTTATCTTGAATTGTGCATAGTAACGGGAAAAAGGAATAAACAAAAAGAAAACCTTATAATTCGGACTTGACCCTTTTTCTCTACTTCTGTGCCAGAGAAAAATAGGATTTGGAACCGCCAAATTGAGTATTATTGAGCTAAGTCAGCATTGAACAGGTGAGTATAGATGAAGCTTATTTCGATCTTAGTTTCTCCGGATCATATCAAAAAGTAGTGGATATTTCCAAAATAATTAAAAAAGAAATCAAGGAAAAAGAGAATCTGACAGCGTCAATTGACATCGGCCCGAATAAACTTGTCGCAAAGATCGCATCGTACATGCAAAAGCCAAACGGACTTACGGTTGTGGGTGCCGATGCCGAAAAAACGTCTACTGAGCTGGTTGAGGCTTTTCTGGCGCCCCTCCCGATTCGCAAGATACCGGGAATCGGTCCAAAAACCGAGCAGAAATTTTTAGCCGTGGAGGTCAGAAAAATAGAAGAGTTAAGAAAATTATCTCGAAAGGAACTGGAAAGTCTGATGGGGAAATGGAGCAGCGAGCTATACGAAAAGATATGGGGCAGAGATGAATCACCAATCCTCGAGAGTTATGAGATTAAATCGATCGGAAGGGAAGAAACTTTTTTGTATGATACCAGAAGCCTGAATTTTGTTGTAAAACGCCTTGAAATAATGTGCGAGGATGTCATAAAGAATTTTAAAGAAGAAGGGTTGCGAGTTTTAGTACTGCGGCCCTTACCGTGCGTTTTGCCGATTTTGAAACAAAAACCCGATCATACACTCTGTATAGCCCGGCAAACTCGCTAGTCGTGCTTCGGCATGAGGCTATGAAACTTTTACGTCCTTTCTTCGATGCTCGTGAAAATCCAAAAGGAAAACTTATCCGCCTTATCGGGATACGAATTGAAAAGTTACAAAGATTAATTATTTTTTCCTTAAAATTATGTAACTACCGTTGCAAGCTGTGAATATAAGTTAAATGTAATCATGAAGATGTATTTCCTGTGAGAAGTTTATTTCTAAGGGGAACGACCTTTATCCAGGGGTAACCCGATTCGAATTTTAAGCTGCTATTTCTATGCCGCGGAGTAAAGAATAGTCACGCAGTACCGGAATTCTTCCAGCCCGTAGGCTCCAAGAAATCCACCTATGAACCAAAATATTAGACTCTTTGTTGCATCGAGCCCTCTTTCTTGATTGAAAAGATTGCGATGGACGGCTAATGCGGTGTCAAACGACTCCTTGGCTATACCTAACATTATCCCTCCCAGTGGGCTTGCAAATATGTATCCTCCGATGACTGCGATTAGAAAGCATATAGCCTTGTGGGCTCGGTCTGCTTTATCCTGTATAAAAATGGAGGTCTTAAGTGCCAGTATCACGGCCGTTATACTTACTATGCTCAATAGAATAAGAAATATATCTAATCCCTTCATTTTCCCCACCTCACCGCCTAGGTTTTTATATATTTTAATTTTACCTCATCTTTTAACAATTGAAGCCAGAATTTGAGGAGTTTCATATATTACATGAACAATCGTTCTTAACCTCCTCTGATTATATGGAAATAGATTAAAACCCTAATCTTCCCTGTATTCTGCCCTCTATAATTTGTTTTCAAAGAAAAGCCCCCCTGTAAGCACAAAAAAGAATTCTCTTGACATCGATATGTAAAATGTGCTAGACGATATATATATTATGGCTTGGATGGGGAGTTTTAATATTAAGTAGTAATTAGAATATATTCCTTATAGGAGGAGGTAAGAGAGATGGTTCCAGTAGAAGGTTTGCTTGGTTATGTTTTGCTATTAGTCGGTTTTGTGTTTTTTGGTAATGGTGTAACCCTTCTCGGAAAGACCGGGGCGAAGGAGATAGGTGTGCTAAACCTGGGTGTAGGCGTACTTATCACGATAGCGGCATGGAAACTACATACGCTTGGGTTGACTGCTGCTACAGCTTTGGTGTGTGTCTTTGCGCTCATTTACTACATGGTAGCTGGTATTTTTATGCAGGGATATGACGCCAAGGGCCTCGGCTGGTATTGCTTATTTGCGTTTATCGTGTTCCTCTGGTACGCCTACCATTTCTTCGGATTAGGAGCAGCCGGTCTGTGGTTCGCTATTTTCTGCCTGGCATGGGCGCTCCTCGTGCTTCTGGCCTTCCTGGCCCTTTCCCTGGGAAAGGGAATAGCTACTACCGTGGGATGGCTCTTTATTATAGAGTCTATTCTAACGCTGTTGATTCCCGGAATGCTACTTCTGACCGAGAAATGGAATCCGTTTGGCGGGGTTCCTGGATAAGATAGCAGTAATCGCGGGGAAGATGTATTAGATAGATAGAACCGTATTGCATATGGCATTACTCAAATTCGAGCACATTTTCCCCGCACATCACTCTATTATCGGCTCGTTGCAGCCGCTGGTATCAACCTCTGCCGTGTCGCTCTCGAGAATGGCGTTCCCGGCGGCTTCGATCCTGCATTTATCGGCGGCAATCAGTTCAACCAAAGATGCGTTTTCCGCCACGATGCCGTTCCCTTGACCTGAGGATATAACAACATCATCACCGGCAACGAGTGTGATAACGGCATCGCCCGAAGCTCTAATTCCATCCTCGATTGAGGTGCATCTTACATCCTCGAACTTCCCCGACAATACAACCTCGGCTTCATCGCTGGCATCGATACATTTGATGCAGCCGTTTAAGATAACATCCTCGGCGGTTATGGTGACGATGCATGTTCCCTCCGCCCTGATGCAATCGCCCTGGTTATCGGCATTGATAATCAGGTTTGCTCCCTCTTCCCTTATATCTATGGCGCCACTATCACAAAATATAGGGTCTTCAAATATCAAGGGCTCAAGGCCGTCATCACAGCTAATTAAGCTCAAGAAGCAGGCTAAAATCAGTGCCCTGAGGCAATGTAATTTTATTTTTAATTTTCCCATGGCTATTACCTCACCATACAGTCTTTATAAATTGCGTGATATTATGCTTCACTAAGTATATCAAAAAGCGGGAATGAATATGCTAGATTCGATTATGGGGGGCCTGTTTTTTTGGTATCGTTCCAATGAATCGGAATATTTCCCTGAATCATGCGGAATCTTATATTTAGCAAATCCAAATAAAAATCGGGAGCCTTTGGCTTCAAGGAAATTATGTCGACCCGCCAATCATTTTTGGCCTGATTTACTTTTCATTGAATTATCAGCTCGTTGCAGCCACTGGTATCGACTTCTGCAGTGTCGTCCGCTAGAATGGCCTCCTGGTCTGCTTCGATAATGCATTGATTCGGAGCTACCAGTTCTACAAAAGATGCACCCTCTGCTCTGATGCCGTTGGCCTGATTCGAAAATATGTCTATGACGTTACCTGAGACCAGGGTAACAATGGCATTATCCGTGGCCAGAACTCCGTCTCCTTCAGTAATGCACCTTATATCTCTGGACTCAGTGGTCAAATTAACCTCGGCTTCATCGCTGGCTTCTATACACTCTAGACAGCCCTGCAAGACGATATCATTTGCCAGCATGTTGACGGTACAGCTTCCCTCGGCCCTGATACATTCAACCTGGTTTGCTCCGTTAATAACCACGTTATTTCCTTCCTCGTCTATATCTACAATGCCGCTATCACAAAAGATAGGCTCTATGAATGTCTTGGGATCAAGGTCATCTTCACAACTAAGTAAGCTCAAAGAGAAAGCCAAAGTTATCACGCCATAACAACACCTATTTAGCAATTGTCTCATGATCATCCTCCTTGGAATGGCCTCAGAATAGGCTCTAAGATATCATGATTTTTGAATATATCAAAAAGGCAGACTGTAAGCAACAGAATTTGGGGGAACGTTACATATTTTTAACTAAGCTCTGGATTATTTGTTTAAATCAACCAATTCCTGTTTATAATATCCCTATACCATGTCCTTTGGGCAGATTACTCCAGCCAAGCTCTCTCTAGCTATACTAGCTATTCTTTTTCTTCTCTTTGTCATCTCCTACATTTACGTAACCGAGGTAATTATTCCGGGACAGATACGCGGTTTCATAGAAGAGGTTTCTAGGGACAAAGGATACAAAATAGAGATTAAAGATATAGAGTTTGATTTCCTTTCCGGTCTCAGGGGAAGCGAGATAGAAATCTCCGACCCGGTCAGCGTGGTAAAGCCTATACTGAAAATCGGCAAGATAGCCGTCAAGCCCGAGATTCTCTCCTCACTTTTCAATTGGAGGGTCAAGCTTAGAGGAATAATAATCGACAAACCGGTTTTTTCTCTGACCGGGGAGGAATTAAATAGATTAGTGAATCTGTTCACGCAAGGAGAACAAAAAGAAAAACCGCTTTCGGTGGAGGTCAAACATCTGGAAATACACGATGCCCGAATTGAAGTTCTGCCGGGCGTATTTCTGAATTCAAAAAAGATGGAGGTTGATTTCGAAGACGCGGAGCGGGCAGAGCAAAGAACGTTTCTACTTTCCGGCAATTTAGATATCGAGGAAAACGAAGTTGAGATTAAAGGTAGGATTAACCCATTTTTGGACAAACCGGCCGGGGAGTTAAGGATAAACCTGCCGGAGTTAGACACAAGCTCTTTTCTCACGGATATTTCTCCGCAGGTTAATCTAGCCATATCATCGGACATAAAGTTTGAGGTTTCTGAAAATATAACATCTCATGGCCTGGTCAACTTTACGACCTTGACCGAAGAGTCGAACTTCTCCGGGAAACTGGAATACGATTTAACCTATCGGAAATCAACCGATAGCGCTTTTTTCAAGTCAGTAAATTTCAGTATGGATAATTTGTTCCGTTCTTCATTTACCGGGAGCATCGAGAAAGTTACCAAAGAATGCATTATCAGCCTCGTAGGGGAGACCGGGGATATAGAAATAGAGGAAATTCCCAGGTTGGTTACTGCCCTTTCCGGTCTTGAATTTTCCGGGGCAGCCAGGGCAGACGATATTAAGCTTATCGGCTCGAAGGCTGGTAAAAATTTCTCCTTGTATGGAAATGTTCTTCTGGATCAATTAAACGTTAGGGATAAGAATAGAGGCTTTGAGATCAGGGGAATAAACGGGGAGGTCCATTCTAAAAATACCTTTCAAGATAGCGCGAAAGCGGGGTTTTCCGCTTCCGGGGTTTTCTCATTCAAAAACGCTTTCACCAAAATCGGAAAGTTTAATGGGGGTAAAGGAAAGGTCGAGTTTATAGCCGATAAGGGCTTAAAGAATAAAAGGCTTGAATTTTCCTCCTTAAAGGGTTCGTTTCTTGACGGGGTGATATCTGGCGATGCCCGGTTTGAATTTTTAGATGGTAAGAATCTGGTCTCCGGGAATTTAGCGGCTTCGGGCATGAGCCTGGAAAAGGTTCAGGAGAGTTTCATCTCTGGCGGCTTAGAGGGGAAGCTGGAAAGGGTGAATGCCAGATTTATGAGTGAAGATATGAAGGGATTTGACACCGCGCTCTCATTTTCCCTTCGGGATTTTAAATTAGCGGCGGGAGGTGAAGGTGGCGGAATCGAGGCGTCGAGGGTCGAATCTCTAGAGCCTCTCCGGTTTAAACTAGTTTCGGAATCTCTAAGCAATGAGTCTCATGACCAGGTACATAGAGGAAGGGAGAAGGAAAGTAGAGAGATGGTATCGGGAAATGAAAACAGTCGAATTTACATCGAAGGCAAGGGTATATCCTACGAAAATCTTTCATACGGTGAGTTCCTCATAACTAGAGGAAATATAACCGAGCTTCGTTTTAATTTGTATGAAAATAGCCATTGGGGATTGAGTTTGTATTCAATCGGCTCCCGGTTTCAAATAACCGAGAGGGACGTCCATCTTAATGAGTTCAGGTTGGATATCAGCGCCGAAAAAGATGCAGAGCTGGTTATTTCGGGCGGCTTGGAAGGCTCGGAAGGGAGATACGGGGAGGCTTCATTCCCTAAGCTCTCCACCAACTTTGATTTCAGTAACAATCTATTGCGGCTCACAGCCTTAAAATCTCAGTTGGGGAGCTATGGGGACTTACATGCCGAGGAACTTAACATTGTCTTTGGTGACGACAAAGAAAGCACGCCATACCAAATCAAATTCAGAGAAGGCAGTTTCTCCGGCTTCGGCGGCAAAATAAAATCAGAGGGAATAGAAGCGGAATTATTGATTCAAACTATGGGGGATCAAAAAACAAAGCTGAATGGAAACCTGCATGTCGGTGGGGCGGATATCGTATCACAGCCTCTCGAGGATTTATCATTCCTAATCCGGTCTTCCCCGGATGGAATCACGTTAAAGATAATCTCTGGCCGTTTTTCTGGAGGAGACCTCGGAGGAAATATCCTCGTTGAGACCTCTTCCTCCGTTCCTTTCATTTCCTCCCGCTTGGAATTAAAAAACCCTATTTTCTCTTTAGGAGGACTCAAGCTGGCGATTGGGAACCTGAGTACGAGTTTTGATGGTAGCATCGAAAATTCCTCAATACCGGAGGGAAAAGGGGAAATCAGATTCAGTAATCTAAGCATGGAAAGAGACGGGGTATTTTCAAATTTGAGTGGGGAGATGCAGGTAGAAATGACCGGTGAAACCATATATCTTAAACAGGGGTTTATACAGAATGAAGAGGGCAACAAAATCAGCTTGAGAGCGGGTGTGGAAAATATCCGTAACGGAACGGGCCGTCTTTGGGTCGATGTACCCAAAATTCCTTTGGTTTTTATCCAGAAAACCGTATCTCCTCTTCTTCCCCAGTTTTTGAGTGAAGGAGAATTTCAGGGTGGCGTCAGTTTGACTCTCATCTACGACCGGTTCTTGGATGAGAATGGCTCGCTTCAGGGAGAATTTTCGGTCGATGAAGTGTCGTTTGGAGGATGGGTTAACGGCACAGCTTTTTATGTTAAAGGTATAAACGGAGCCATCCCTATTAAGAATGAGGTCAATCCATTTACATCCTTGCCGTCTCTCATAAGGAATTACAAGAAAAAAGGTGACCAAAAGCTTCTCGATGAAAAGGTATTTAGCGCCTTTCTCGACACATTGAAAGCGAATAGTCTCAAAAACGATGAGAGCACTCTGAGTATTGAAGAAATAGCATATGGATTTTTGAGGTTTGAGGATATAGAATGTGCAATTGAGTTGAGTAGCAAAGGAATCAACCTGAGACGACTAGAGTCTCGGTTGTATGAAGGCCAAGCTTTTGGCACCGGGCAATTTGACTTCAGTGGTAAAGCCAATAAATATGACCTGTCATTCCTATTCAGGAAGGTCAGCCTGGCAAACATTTCGGACAGCATCCCCTCCGCCAAGGATTACATATCCGGAATAACCAACGGTCTCTTCTGGATGAGCGGAGAGGGGAAAAAATTAAACACCCTCGACGGCCTCTTTAATTTCTGGACTATAAAATCGGAAGAAGAACCCAGTAGGATTGCCAAGGCGCTACTGCAGAAGCTGGGGGTGAAGGAGAAATTCTTCCTCCGGGAATCCCGGAAATACGATAAGGGAGAGATGAGTGGTTACATCAAAGACGGCGTTATTACGTTCAAAGAATTGGAGATATCACACCGAATGCTTGTGGTACAGGATTTATCCATAAAAGTAGATGAAAGAAGAAATTCTATATCTCTGGCTCATTTTCTCTCTGTGATCCGGGAAACGGCAAGAAGGGCCAGTAAAGGTGAGCTTAAAATTGAGTACGGAAAATAAGTTTAGAGGTGAAGAAGCGATGGAGATAATAGCAAGAGTAGTTTTTACAGCGGTTTTTCTGACGATGTTTACTTCTTTAACGTCATGTGCGATCGTCACGGTCAATATTTACTTTCCGGCGGAAGAGGTGAGGGAGGCGTATAGAAGTCTCGAAGAAGAGCTGCTGCAAGCCCCTGAAGAAGCTCCGGAGTCTCCAAAAACCCCGGACAAACCTAAACCGCAGGGACAGCCTCAAAGTCTCAAAACCTATCCGGAGAAGCCCCAGTTAGAATCGAGAAGAATTATATTACTTCGGAGGAAGTTTGACCTGAATATAGGCACTATGGCCTGGGCGCAGGGAAACCTGGCTCAGCAGATTACCAGCGAAATTCGCAAGATGCCCGAGGTAATGCAGGCTTTTCGGAGCAGAAGTAAGCGGCTTGCCAGTATAAACAATTTGCTGGCACAGGGGAAAGTGGGGGAGGGGAATAAAGGGCTCCTGGTTCGTAGAGGAAATTTATCACCACCAGAAACCGCAGATTTCAGCGCGGAGAATGCCGATAGACAAATCATCATCAAGGGAATGGCTAAGGCAATAGTGAAGATAAATAATCTTGACCCGACTCCTGAGAATGTAAACCGCGTCCTTCCTCAAGCGGCCGAGCAGTATGCCGAGGTAAGAAGGGAAGAGGCCCAATCCGGATGGGAAATTCAATTGCCCGATGGAAGGTGGACCAAGAAGTAGTATATTTAACCAGAATCGATCGATGGGTAATTTAGGTCCAAGACTGCTGTGTCGGCTAAATAAAGGCAACATTCGTAGGGGCGAATCTTGTATTCGCCCTAACGATGATATGAAATTAAGGGCGATCACAAGGGTCGCCCCTACGGAAAGGGTGTAATTCGTAATCTTGTTAATTCAATTTCTTCTTCGCCTCTTCCAATTTTCCTTCGATGAGCGAGCGAATTTCTTCGAGCCTTTCTTTCGTCTCCGCTTCAAACCGAAGGACCAGGGCAGGCTGGGTGTTGGATGCCCTTATCAGTCCCCAACCGTCGGGGAATTCGATTCGAACACCATCTATGTCAATGACTTCGTAATTTTTCTTTAGCTTTTCTTTCACCTCTTCCACTACCCTGAATTTTATCTCCTCAGGGCATTCAACCCGAATTTCCGGCGTGGATATAGCCGGCGGAATCCCTTCCAGTAATTCAGACACCTTTTTACCCGTGTTAGAAATTATTTCAAGAAGCCTGAGCCCGGCATATAGTGCATCGTCATACCCGAAATACTTATCGGCAAAAAATATGTGCCCGCTCATCTCACCGGCAAGGGCGGCCTTTTCCACCTTCATCTTGTTCTTGATTAAGGAATGTCCGGTCTTCCACATGATTGGGTATCCGCCATTTCTCTCGATGTCTTTGAACAGCCGGCCCGAGCACTTAACGTCGCCGATTACTTTGGCTCCGGGAGTCCTGGAAAGAATGTCCCTGGATAGAATAACCACCAACATATCGCCCCAGATTATGTTTCCTCCTTCGTCGACGACGCCGACCCTGTCTCCGTCTCCGTCAAAACCGATGCCCAGTTGGAGTTTTTTCTCTCTAACCGTATTTATTAAGTCTTCAAGGTTTTCCACTACGGTCGGGTCCGGATGATGGTTGGGAAATGCCCCATCAGGGGTAGCGTAAAGCTCGGTGGCGTCACAACGAAATGCTTTTAAAATCTGAGGGCCGGCTATTCCCACCATTCCGTTTCCGTAATCAATCCCCACCTTGATCCCCGGCTTTATTTGCACGTTTTCTCTGAGAAATTTTAAGTAGCTTTCTATCACATCCCTCGTCTCGACCGTGCCTTTTCCTAGTGCGAAGTCTCCGCTCTCGGCGATCTTCCTTATGTTCTGGATTCCATCACCAAAGAGGGAATCCTTTTCCACGCAGAGTTTAATTCCGTTGTATTCTCCGGGATTGTGGCTGGCGGTGATCATTACGCCGCCGTCCACGTCGAGATTAAATAGAGAAAAATAAAGTATCGGGGTAGAAACCATACCGATGTCGATTACATCAAGCCCGGCCGAATTAATTCCACGACTTATTGCCTTAGCGTAGGCCGGGGAGCTAGACCGGCAATCTCGCCCCAGAGATACCTTCTTTTTCCCCAATTTTCTCATATAGGTGCCGTAGGCTTTTCCGATTGTCTCGATGACCTCTTCGCTAAGGTCTTTATCCACAATTCCCCTTATATCGTATTCCCTGAATATCTGCGGGTTGATTCTGGTCATAAACTCCTCCTCTAGAATTAAACATATTAGCCACAAAGGCACTAAGACACTAAGTGAAAACAAATAGCAAGTTCTAAATCACAAATCACAAGCAATATCTAAATTCTAAAATTGAAACTTTTTGTTTTTAGTGCTTGGAATTTGTTTGGTGATTGTGATTTGGTCACTGTAATTTTGCTTTATTCCTCGTGGCTAAAAATGTATTGATAATACTACATGCTAAAGGCCTCGAAAAAAAGCCTTTCTTGACTTTAAATCCCTGCCTTTTATCCTTTCCTTCTCATGATTTACCCTACGTTTCCTGAATTCAAAGAGAAACTGAAGCATGGAAATCTGGTGCCGGTCTGGGCCGAAATACTGGCCGATTTTGATACTCCGGTGTCGGCTTTGAAGAAGATCGAGAGCGGGGACTATGCATTTCTGCTGGAGAGCGTCGAGGGTGGTGAGAAGTGGGGACGGTATAGCTTTATTGGAACTGAGCCGTCGGTAGTATTCCGGTCTAAGGGAAAACTCATAGAGATAATACAAGATGGAAAGAAGGAGGGTAAGGAAGGTAACCCAATCGATTCTCTGAGGGAGCTTCTCTCCCGGTATCGTCCGGTGGTTTCCTCGGACCTGCCCCGGTTTCATGGCGGGGCGGTGGGATATTTTGGATATGACGTAGTAAGGTTTGTGGAGAGGCTTCCGGAAATCGGCAAGGATGAGCTCAATCTTTGGGATTCGGTCTTTCTAGTAACCGACTCGGTATTGGTGTTCGACAACATAAACCACAAGATAAAAATAATATCAAACGCCTACGTTCCCGGCACCTCCGATGCAAAGAGCGCTTACAACCAGGCACTCGAAAAGATAGAAGGAATTATTCAGAAGCTTCGCACTCCAGTTTCACCGTATAGAGAGAATAAAGCTAAGGGTAAGAGAACAACGGAGAAGGTAATTCCCTCAAATTTTAAGTCAAACTTCGAGCCTAAAAAGTTTATGGAGGCGGTGAAGAAAACAAAGGAGTATATACAGGCAGGCGATATTATTCAGGCTGTAATCTCGCAGAGATGGAAAACGAAGCTGGATGTCTCACCTTTTGACTTATACCGGGCGCTAAGGGTGCTGAACCCGTCGCCCTACATGTTTTACCTCAAGATGGGCGATGATTTTCTGGTAGGGTCATCTCCGGAGGTCATGGTCAGGGTTGAAGGGAAAAGGGTAGAAAACCGCCCCATCGCCGGGACCAGGCCGAGAGGGAGAAACGAAAAGGAAGATGAAGAGCTGGAAAAGGAGCTGCTTTCCGACCCAAAAGAAAGAGCGGAGCACATCATGTTAGTTGACCTGGCCAGGAACGACTTAGGTAGAGTGGCGGAGGTCGGAACGGTAAAGGTGGATGAACTTATGATCGTCGAGAGATATTCGCATGTCATGCATATAGTCTCGAATGTGATTGCCGAGCTGGCTCAAGGAAAGGACGCCTTTGATGTCATAAAGGCTACCTTTCCCGCCGGGACGCTTTCCGGCGCTCCAAAGGTCAGGGCTATGGAGATAATCGAAGAGATGGAACCGAGCAGAAGGGGAGCTTATGGCGGCGCAGTCGGATACTTTAGCTTCTCGGGCAACATGGATACATGCATTACCATCAGGACGTTTGTCATAAAGGACGGCGAGGTTTATATTCAAGCAGGTGCGGGAATTGTGGCCGATTCGGACCCCAAAAGAGAGTATGAAGAGACGGTAAACAAGGTGAAGGCTCTAATCAGGGCGGTGGAGATGGTGAAGAAAGGACTCTAAAGGATGCGAATTGAAAGACATATTTGGCCACGAATCAACACTAATTGGCACAGATGAAAAAGATGGGGGATAAATCAAGATACAGGATGCATGATACAAGATACAGGATTTAAAAGATATGAATCATGTATCATATTGTATTCGAGTAAATTCGAGTTCATTCGTGGCTAAAATATGGAAGGTGTTATAAAGTGATTTTGATGATAGATAACTACGATTCCTTCACCTATAATCTCGTCCATTACCTGGGCGAGCTTGGGGAGAAGGTCCTGGTCTTTAGGAATGATAAGATTACGCTCGAAGAGGTAGGGAAACTCAATCCGGATATGGTAGTGGTCTCACCCGGCCCCTGCACTCCAAAGGAAGCCGGTATATCGGTGGACTTAATAAAGGAGTTTTCGGGAAGGCTTCCTATCCTGGGAGTGTGCCTTGGGCATCAGTCGATCGGTTATGCCTTTGGCGGGAATATTGTAAGGGCGGAGAGACTCCTTCACGGCAAAACCTCCATGATATACCATGACGGCAAAGGGATTTATGAGGGCGTGCCCAATCCCTTCGAGGCAACCAGGTACCATTCACTCTTGGTGGAGAGAGAATCGCTCCCCGATGAATTGGAGGTCACCGCCTGGACGGATAAGGATGAGATAATGGGAATAAGACATAAAGAGCACTTAATCGAGGGCGTTCAATTCCATCCCGAATCCATTCTCACGAAACACGGGAAAGACCTGCTCAGGAATTTTATCAGGATGGTAAAAAGAAAGTAAACTAGCTGTGTCAATATTTAAGCAGTTCTAATGCATTGCCAAATGATCTTTAGTTAATTGATGTTTATGCAGAATCAAATTCAAATGTAGATTCTTAAGTACATTAAAGCAATTAGTAACCTGAGTATTCTGTTTACCTTAAGGAAGAATAAGCCATTGACTCACAAGCGATTTTTATAAATAATAAAAAGATCTTGCTGGGGGATCGTCTAACGGCAGGACGATGGGCTCTGGACCCATTAATCTAGGTTCGAATCCTAGTCCCCCAGCCAATCTCAATAGTTGTTACCTAAACAGTAATTTTAGAATAATTCCCCATCTTCAACCCAGTTTTACTTATTCTTTCACTATCGATTTAAGTTAGACTTTATGGGTTCAATTTTCTCCAGGAGGCTAAACAATGCTTCAGGTAAAGCTCTTTCATAAATGGTTTATATCGAGCCTGATTGTTGTAAGCACGGCACTCGTTGGATGCAATGATAGTAATAACACAGCAGATAATGAGGGGACAGTTTTTAGCTTTGATTTCAGTAACGAAACCCACGGTTGGGTCGGAGGATTTGCAGACTATCCCCAAGGGGAGGAAGATTTCTTTGAATTGATCTTCGACCATCGTGAATTACCGGAAAACTTAGACCGGAGTAGGAAGGCTCTTTTCCTGTCGGGCAACAACCACAGCGATGACCTATTCATGTTTTTAAAGCGTGAAATTACCGGGCTGAAGCCGGACACTGCTTATCTGGTCGATTTTGAGGTTGAAATTGCCTCCGAGGCGGGGAAGGACTGTTCCGGCATAGGCGGTTCTCCGGCTATTAAGCTCAAGGCAGGGGCGTCGATAATCGAGCCTGTTGCCGAGCCGGATGATACCGGTTTTTTGATGATGAACATCGATAAGGGGAATCAGACTGAGGGCGGCGAGGATGCTCAGGTTCTCGGTGATATTGGAGTGGATACTGATTGTGCTAACCCGGTGTTTCAGATAAAAAAGATTGAGAGTGATCCCGGTAGCCTCTTTGAAGTTGTTGCTGATGAAACCGGGTCAGTCTGGCTCATTGTGGGCACTGATTCAGGATTCGAAGGGACCACAAACCTGTTTTACACGGAGATAAAAGTCACTTTCATACTCAGGTAGTAATTTGTAGGTTCAGTCCTTTACCCTCTTCAACCATCCTACATAGACGTCATTACCCTCAACCTTAACCTGGTAGGCCGATACCGAATGGCCGCCGGGATGGTCGGGAAGGCCTGTTCTCACATCAAAGGTCCACCCGTGCCAGGGGCAAGCGACAACATATCCGGTCAGTTTTCCCTCTCCTAGTGGACCGCCCATGTGCGGGCAGATGTAATTGATTGCATAGAATTCCCCGCTAACGTTAAAGAGCGCAATGGGTTTATCGAAGGGGCCCATTACCAATTTCCCTTGCCCCAAAGGGATTTCGTCAATTGTTGCTACTTTTCTGAAGCTTGGTTTGGACATGATATATGATGCAGGATACGGGATACATAATGCACGATGTATGATTGGTCTTTTTATCTTGTATCATGCATCTTGCATCCTAAATCTTTATTTCACAGGCAAGCTCAGGTGTACGTTTTCTCGTTTTAAGAACCTGCTGATCGCCTCTTTACCTCCCTGTAAGACGGATTCGCCGTCGCCAACGAGCACGGTGTCATACTCATGCTCGAGCAGTTTTCTGACTCCTTGCTTAGCTCCTTGCGGGTCTTTGTATTTATCAGCGGGGAGAAGGGAAAATTCGCCTTCAGGCCACCCGATGATTGCATCGCCAATAAATAGAATTCCATCTCCTTGCGCTAAAAGAAGAGCAGTTTCACCCGGGGATTTGTTGTTGGGAACGTTTATAGCCCGGAGATTTCCCGACAGTATATCGCCGTCATCGAAGGTGTGATCCGGTAATTGCTTTAGAAGAGGAGCATCGTTCTTGTTGATGTAAATCTCTCCACCGAAACGGTCCCGCAAATCGTAAGCTATACGCTCGTGGTCTTTGTTGGTTAGAATGATACGAGCAGGGGTTCCCAGTTTTTCCAGCTCGACCCGGTCAGCATCTTCCATAATTGCCGGGTCGATCACAATCAAGCCTTCGGCGCTTTTAAAGCTATATCCATTGAAGTTATAACCGTGCCTCGGGGAGAGCCACGACCATGTATAGATGCCTGGAATGATTTCCCTCACAAAATCACCTCAGTAACGGGATAGAAATTAATGCTCTTCTTGATCGCCCAATTAGATTTTAACTGTTTACGTTCAAATTAGTAAATAGAAGCAGGGTAACCGAAGCGGGCATGATTAAATGTTAGAAGAATTTGATGTTCAAAAGCCCCACCACCGTGCCCACTATAAGACCGTATATTATGTGTCCTACCAGATGAGCAACGGCTACTTCCGAGCCAGCCTCACGAAATCTTTCCAGGGGATGATGTTCGGCCACGGAAACTACCAAGAGAAAGCTGAAAGCAACACCGTGAAAGAGCCCGATCATTGCCCCGGTGAGAATAAAATAGGCTATGGAGGTAGGGGATAAAAGATTAATAAGCAAAATGTAGATGAAAGCGATAAGGGTTCCGGTAACCAGATGTATGATTAATCCTGGCTTAAAAGAGTTCTCATAGGAATGGGTGAATATGCTTCCTATAGCTCTTATCATATCTGCGTTTGCCACTCCGGAACGGGTAATAAGCCACATTGCAAAACTCATTCCACCTGTTCCCAGTAGTCCCGCAAAAATAGTCTTAACTACTTGATCCATGATCCCTACCTCCTCTCTATTCTTTTATATTATTCTGAAATTTAAATCAATAGAACTTTTAAGACCTTCGCTCTCACCGGTTTTGAAAGATTTTATATATTTTACAAGACAACTAGACCTAGGCTCGTACCGGTGTACTCCGGCATATCGGTCGTGACGAAAATTTCTCACATCTACTTTTGGAATACCACGTATATAAAGTTAAAAATACCAGAATTGACATTAAAACTCGGTCAATTAATAATAATTCCACCCAAATTCCCTAGCTATACAGGAGAATGAGCCTTGAGAAAGAAGCTCCAACTAAAAAGAGAAGATAGCCGGAGAGAGCATTCGGCGATAGTTGTGGAGGGGCCTGATCGTGCTCCAAGTCGGGCAATGTTGAGAGCGGTCGGTTTCAAAGACGAGGATTTCAAGAAACCGGTTGTAGGGATTGCCTCCACCTGGAGTATGGTCACACCTTGCAATATGCACATAGACAAGCTGGCGCTCGAGGCGGGGCGAGGGGTAGACAACTCCGGCGGTAAATCGATTATTTTCAACACCATCACTGTTTCTGACGGAATCTCCATGGGAACCCCGGGTATGCGTTATTCGCTTGTTTCCCGGGAAGTAATCGCCGATTCAATCGAGACGGTGGCCGGCGCGGAGGGTTTTGATGGAATCGTAGCCATAGGCGGCTGTGATAAAAACATGCCGGGTTGTGTTATGGCTATGGCCCGTCTCAACCGTCCCTCTGTCTTTGTCTACGGCGGTACCATTATGCCGGGCATTTATTGCGGAAGACCGGTTGACGTCGTATCCGTTTTCGAGGCTGTGGGTGCTCATGCCAGTAAAACGATCAATGACGAGGAGCTTAGGTCCATAGAGACATGCGCTATTCCCGGGCCGGGGTCCTGTGGCGGTATGTATACCGCAAATACCATGGCATCGGCAATCGAGGCGCTGGGCATGAGTCTCCCCAATAGCTCGGCTCAGGCGGCTATATCCCATGAAAAAAATATGGATTGTCTGAACGCTGGCTCCACTGTGGTCAATCTAATACAGAGGGGTATCAGACCACTGGATATAATGACCAAGAAGGCGTTCGAGAATGCTATAACCGTCGTTATTTCTTTGGGCGGTTCGACAAATGCGGTTCTTCATCTTCTGGCCATGGCTCATACAGCGGGCGTGAAGATTACGCTTGACGATTTTACCCGAATCGGAAAAAGGACGCCGGTGCTGGCTGATCTCAAACCGAGCGGGAAGTACTTCATGTCTCAATTTTGCGAGATCGGCGGGCTGACACCGTTGATGAAAAGGCTTCTGGACAAGGGGTTACTCCACGGGGATTGCCTGACCGTTACTGGAAGGAATGTGGAAGAAAATCTAAAACATGCCGGACCTTACCCTAGAGGACAGGAGATTGTTTCCTCTTTTGATAATCCCATAAAAAAGGACAGCCATATTGTGATACTTCGAGGAAACCTAGCTCCGGAGGGGGCAGTGGCAAAAATAACCGGCAAAGAAGGACTCACCTTCACCGGAAAGGCGATAGTTTTTGATTCCGAAGAGGCATCACTAAAGGCCATCCTGGAAGGAAAGGTTAAAAAGGGTCACGTCATCGTGATACGTTATGAAGGACCTAAGGGGGGCCCGGGAATGCGGGAAATGCTGAGTCCGACCTCAGCAATAATGGGTAGGGGCTTGGGTAATGATGTTGCCCTGATTACTGATGGAAGATTTTCCGGAGGAACCCACGGATTTGTCGTAGGGCACATTACTCCGGAGGCCTGGGACGGCGGTGTTATTGCCGTTGTCAATAACGGCGATACCATAACCATAGATGCCCGGAAGAGAGAGATTAACTTGGAAGTATCGAGAAACGAGATTAAAAAAAGGCTCGCCGCTTGGAAGAGACCCTGGCCTAAAGCTACTCGA
The DNA here is from genome assembly GCA_035559815.1 of Thermodesulfobacteriota bacterium. Lineage (NCBI taxonomy): Bacteria > Pseudomonadati > Thermodesulfobacteriota > Thermodesulfobacteriota bacterium. The sequence continues at coordinate 35,496 of DATMAT010000076.1, read as the reverse complement.
GGTGTCCTGGCCAAATATGCAAAGCTTGTGGCCTCGGCTTCGGAGGGTGCGGTGACGGATAAGAATCTCTGAAGGGTCTTAATCCCAAGTGCTTCTAACGGATTTTAAGCAGGGGGGCTAGCAATTTTACCGCGGAGACCGTCGTCTTCCAAGGAGCTGATATCCTTGGACAGGGTTCACACGGAAGCTTATGGGATCCCCGGATAAACCGTGCAAGGTATCCGTTACTGGTATGGACCAAAAGCTTTATTTGCCTGGTTTCCTGTCCTCCTCTATACTTAGTAGAGGCGACTCGGTGGGTCGCCTCTATGGTTGGCTGAAAGTGGACTAATAGGCCATGTCTAGAATCTCAGGAAAAAATATAGTTCTTGGTGTTACCGGCGGAATTGCCGCGTATAAGGCATGTGAGTTGGTTAGGAGACTGATGAGAGAAGGCGCCTCGGTACAGGTAGTTATGACCAAGAACGCTGCTCAGTTTGTTTCACCCCTCACTTTTCAGACGCTTTCCGGGAAGCGCGTGGCCATGAAAACCTTCGACCTGGAGTGGGAATCGGAGATAGGCCATATTAGCCTTGCAGATAGAGCGGACTTAGTAGTAATCGCTCCGGCTACTGCGGCCTTCATCGGAAAAGCCGCATCCGGTATGGCAGATAATCTTCTCACAACGGTCCTTCTGGCCACGCGGGCAACTGTGATGATTTGCCCGGCTATGAATGTAAACATGTACAGCAATCCTGTCGTCCAAGAGAATATGGAGAAGTTGAAAAGACGCGGGTTCGTGTTGGTGGAACCGGATGAGGGTGACCTTGCCTGTGGGTGGGAAGGTAAGGGTAGGCTTCCGGAAGTAGGCCGAATTATGGAGGAAATAGAGAGGCTATTGTCTCCCAAGGATCTGAGCGGTGAAAGAGTACTGGTAACGGCCGGGGCAACCAGAGAGTTTATTGATTCTATCAGATTCATATCAAACCCCTCGAGTGGAAAAATGGGATATGCCCTAGCCCGGGCTGGATGGATGAGAGGGGCGGATGTGTTGTTGATATCGGCAAAAACCGATGTGGAACCACCATCCGGGGTAAGTTTAATCAATGTAGTCACGGTGTCAGAGATGCACGAAGCAGTGATGAGTAACCTCGGTTGGTCAAGCGTAGTAATAAAAGCAGCAGCCGTGGGGGATTACAGGCCCGTAGAAACTTTTCCGGGCAAGCTTAAGAAAAATTCTAAGGAAATCCATCTTAAATTGGAGCGTACACTGGATATTCTCCTCGACGTCGGTAAAAATAAGAATGGCCGAATCGTTGTTGGATTCGCCGCGGAAGGAGAAAACGTGGTAGAAAATGCCTTGGGGAAACTGAGAAAAAAGAATGCGGACCTGATTGTGGCAAACGACATACATAGACCGGGGGCCGGGTTTGGCCAGGATACAAACATAGTATGCTTTGTTGACAGATGGGGGAAGGTTGAAGAGCTTCCTCTTATGACCAAGGCGGAGATAGCGGATAAGATATTCGATAAAATACTGGAGTTCAGGAAGGGAAACCCTATTCAGGGGGGCCGATAATGTTGTTGATCTTCTTTACTATATCTTCCGGGGAACCTCCCTTTACGATATAACCGGTAGCCCCTCTTTCCAGGCACTCTTTAATTGTTCTTATCTCGGAAGCGGTCGTCAACATCAATATAGGGATCTTTTTGAATTCCGGGTCTGCCTTAAGAATCTTGAGGACTTCTATTCCGTCTAATTCGGGCATGAAGATATCGAGAATAATAACATCGGGCCGGAAAAGGCCTACTTTTACCAAGGCATCTGCGCCGTCATTAGCAGTCTCAACCTTGAAATTTTTGAGTCTTAGACTTTTACTGTAAAGATTTCTCAGGGACTCATCATCTTCAACGACTAATACCTTGGCCATCTCGTACCTCCCACAGCTAATTTTAGTACATTTTGTAGAAAAAACATAATTACAATTAAGTCCGGCTTCCTGACTTGTTGCGTATCCTCTTCTTTCGGTTTAATCTAGCCTTATCTTTGGCCTTGTAGTACGAATTACGCGTTAACTTCGAGTTATGCTTTCTCGAATTATATATCATATTTGATAATTGAGTAAAGATATGCGTGCGGATTCCAACAATAAATCGATGGTTACGATAAGAGACATCCGACGAGCGCTAAAAAGGTTAAAAAATGTAGTATACAAAACCCCCATTACCTATTCCTATTCCCTGAGTGAGCTTTCGGGAGCTAGTGTATTTCTAAAATTGGAAAACCTTCAGAGGACCGGCTCGTTCAAGATCAGGGGTGCATATAACAAGCTTCAGAAGCTATACGGAAGCACACGAAAGGTGATTGCGGCTTCGGCGGGTAATCACGCCCAGGGAGTGGCGCTCGCCGCAAAGCTACTGGGGATGAAGGCAAGTGTGGTGATGCCCGAAGGAACCCCGATCAATAAAATACTGGCGGTTAAACGCCATGGTGCGGAGGTGTTCCTTTATGGAAAAACTTTCGATGACGCTTATAACTATGCTAAACAGCTCGGGGAAGAATCGGGAGATGTTTTTATTCATCCCTTTGACGACCCGGATATAATCGCCGGCCAGGGGACTATAGGGCTCGAAGTCAGCGAGTCCCTGAAGAATGTAGAAGTGGTATTCGTCCCGGTTGGTGGCGGGGGGTTAATTTCTGGAGTAGCTATAGCGATTAAAGAAATGCATCCCCGAGCCAGGATTATAGGGGTTCAGTCAAAGAGCGCACCTTCTATGTCTCTTTCGATCAAAAAGGGGACGGTGGTTGAGACCATCTCCGCACATACTCTGGCCGATGGAATTGCCATCAAGAAGGTCGGAGTTCTTACTCTTGAAATAGCGAAGAAATACGTCGATGATGTGCTGACAGTGGATGACGACGAAATCGAGGATGCGCTTCTTTTGCTGACCGAAAAGAAGAGAATAGTGGTAGAAGGCGCGGGGGCTGTCGGCCTGGCCGGGCTTTTGAAAAACAAAAAGAAGTTTCACAAAAAGAGTGTGTTGATTGTGGTAAGTGGGGGAAATATAGATATAAATATACTGGCTAAAATCATAGATAGGGGGCTTATAAAAAACGGCAGATTCTTAAGACTCGTGGTAGAGCTACCGGATATCCCAGGGTCCCTGGGAAGGTTAGCATCTTTACTGGGCGCGGTAAAAGCAAATATTGTCCAGATTTATCACGACAGGGCTTCGAGTGACCTGCCGATTGATAGAGCGGATGTAGAAATAAGCCTGGAAACAAAGAGTTTCGAACATCAAAAAGAGATTATTAAACTCCTCAGAGAAAACGGATATCTACCCGTAGAAAAAGCGTGATGATTCAAGAAATATAACACCCATCCCCTTGCTTAAATGGGTCAAGATAAAAAGGTGACAGGATTTTAAAATGAATTACCTGTAGTAATTCAACGCTTAATAATGGTTTTTATTAACCACCCAGGACTGCATCCTTACAGGCTTTTGCTACCCTGAATTTAACTACCCTCTTAGCCGGTATGGTGATCTCCGCACCGGTCTGGGGGTTTCTTCCCTTACGAGCCTTTCGTCTGACTAGGACCAGTTTGCCAATTCCAGGGAGGGTAAACGTATTTTTAGCTTCTTTGTAAGCGAGCTTCGCAATCTCTTCCAGAATTTGGTTGGCGGTCTTTTTTGTTATCCCAGCCTTGCTAGCCAGGTGGTCCGCTATTTGAGATTTTGTCATTGCTTTTTTGGCCATATCTCCTCCTTTAAGATGCTAGAATTATGTGTGAGTATTACAGAAATTACTAAAAAAATCAATAGGTTTTGTAAAAATAACTAGAATTAGTTTAAATTCATGCCCTCAAGCCACTGAAGGCATTATACTTTTCCAACAGTTAAATAGAAAAATGGCTTAAAATAGTGGTAAATTGCGATAATAAAAAGGGATGCTTAATCCGGAAGAGCTCTGATTAATTTAAATTGGTTACGTATTTCTTCAGGGATTTTTCAAGAAACCAAGAGCGTTTGACTCTGGCACTGGCATGTCAATTATTATACAAAAGTGGACAAGCATAGTCGGCCCTTAGAATGCTTGCCCACTTTTTTAGGCTTGTTTATAGGTAGACTAGTTAGACGCAGTTGAACTGTCTGCCTGTCCCACGGTTATCATATCTTTTATCTTTTCAAATTTCTTTTCCCCTATCCCCTTGACGTTCATCAGGTCCTCGACAGTTTGGAAATTGCCGTTGTTGTTCCGGTACTCTACTATGTTTTTGGCCATCGAGTCTCCTATGCCCGGCAATGTGGCCAGCTCTTCAACCGTGGCTGTATTGATGTTTATTTTTTTCACTTCCTGAGCTTCCTGGGCGAAGCCATAGGACGAAAAAATGAAAACAGCTAAGGCAAAAGCTAAAAGCACTTTAAAAGTTTTCATCTCGTTCACCTCCTTATTATTTTTGTTTAAATTTATGCTGTCTTTCGATGCGCTGAATCAATACCACTTTTTTGCTAATTTAGGCTCAGATATTCTCTGCTACCTAGTTTTGGTGAGGGGATTTATGATTTCGGCGGGTTGAAGTTTTGTTGTGGCTTGCTTGACTGCTTAATCTGATTTTAAGTTGTAATCTTTAGTTCAGGTCTTAATAAAACTTGCTTTATAGCAAGCGATTCGTCTTCGAGCCTATAGTTCCCCCAGAATAATTCTTTGCCAACTAAAAAAACTCGGAGCGCCAATTGTCTCCGGTATTGAAAAAAGACAAGCCCGACACTAGAGATTACTAGTGTCGGGGCTGCCGATATAAGGAAGGTAAGGAGATGGGATTAGCTCCTCTCAACTACTAAAAATAAAGTTGAAGCTGAGCCCTGAATATATTCTCATCTATATCATCGCTGTCCGTAAATTCATTCCTGATGAACGAGTAGTCTAGTTGTACTTTATACTTGTGGCTCTTAGACAAATAAAAATTTATCCCCGGGGTTAGCTGCCATGATGTATCTGGTCCCTCCACGTCGGTGTCATACCAAATCTGGGCGTATCTGCCGGCGATCTCTATAAAGTCAGGAATTAAAAAAATACCCGACTGTACCCTAACACCATAGTCGTTTACATCGTCAAAACCAGATTCATCAGGAGATATATTTCTATAGTCAAATTCTCCCTCTATGCTGAAAATGGACCACTTGAAGTTAGCATCCGCAGTAAGTGAAAACACATCGGCTGTTCCCGTATCCTCAGCGCCGAATATATTCTCGAACCTATCCTCTATGGCTCCACTCGGTACTTTTCGCGCAATATTGAGCCCGGGTATACCCGCCGCAGCAACACCAATAGCGAAAAGGGGCTTATTCCCACCAAAGTTTGGCTCTATCTTGTAATCTCCGCCTGAGGGGAAAGAAGAATTAGCATACTTCAGCTCTCCGCAGCAAGGGGTGAGCATTATCCTTCCCGCATAGAGCATGTTGGAATCGACACTAGCCCCATTTGTTCCATTTCCGTTAAACACTCCTGCACCGTATGTGATAAAATTCCCCAGCACTCCGTAAATCGAGGCACCTCTGCTACGGCTGTATGAAAACTCATCGTTCACAATCGACCTTTCCACGAGCTGAAGTTCGGATGTAGAATTCAAGAACTCTCTGTTAAATGGAACCTTGTATTGACCTGGTCTTGGAACGAACATGGTATTGTAAGCGAAGTCAAAATAGGCATCCAGGAGTGAAAATGACCCATTGTTATCGGCGCTTATTTGAAGGTAATAAAGTAACCAGGGTGTAAAGGCGTTACCATCGAATAAGAGCCTAAACCTTCTTACATTAAAATCCGTAGCTACATCTTCATCGTCCGTATCATTTATAGAAAATTGGAACTGGGTGCGGAGCCTCGTCCTTAATGAAAAGAGTCCATCCTTGGACTTAATGGTAAAACCGTCTCCCAGTTTTTTATATCCTACCTCTACTTTCTTCCACCAGGCATCCTTGTCCTCTTCTTCTTTCTTGGTAGCCAGTTCCTCTATCTTCTCTTGGTCGGCCGCTTTTTGAGCCTCTAGCTCCTCTATCTTTTTCCTGAGCTCCTCGATTTGCTGCTGGTTTTGCTGCTGGATTGCCTCAATCTGCTTCTTGAGCTCTTGTATCTGAGCACTAGTAGATTGTGCGTGCGAGTTTAATTCACAGAACTGTATAACAAATACCGCAATAACTACTGTTACCCCGCTTCTCCAAAAACTAATTTTCTGGAGGAAAACCCTTATATTCCGCCACTCTCTTTTTGCAATTTGAAGTGCTCTTTCTATTTTCATTTTTGTCGCCTCCTAAAAAGGTTAGAGTTATCCTGTGAACACAACCTTTAACTACTTGTGCCTGATAAAAATTTGTGGGCTATTACGTATGAATTACTGATTTAGAGGCTACAATAGTATGTACTTCTTGATTGGTAATATCCTTTAAGGAGACTATTATTAGCTGGACGTCTTTCCACTCTATTTAATTTGAGAACAAATTTACTTGTATCCATTACTAATCTCCAGTTTCTTATCCAGGTCAGTTAGAATTTGCGAGGCATCATTTCTAGAAAACAACAATTCTTTTAAAGGGGGCAGGGCCATATATTTGCTTATAACCTCTACGTGCGTACCGCTTCTTTCAGGTTTAGTTGAAAAAAATAGAGCTACTACTCTTCCTTCGTTTAGAAAGTCTGGTCCCTCAGTTGCGATTATATACGCTTTCTCTTCATCGGATTCAACTATTGCCAGACCATTCTCGTTAATAATCTCTATAGCGGCCTGGAAAACTTCATCATAAGGAGTATTGTAGGTTTGTGCTTTACCTCGCCCCTTTAGTTCCTTAATATGGGCCGGAGTGGAAAAGCTTAAATACTGGAATAAAAGTCCAGCTAAGAATAATGCTATCATTAAAATCGGCGCCAGGATTAATGAAAGGACTCCCGCTTCATTCCGAATTTCTTCGCCATTTTTGGATTTATGTAGACTCATGGGGTTATTTTGCCTTGCTCCTCTCATTATCTTATTTTTCATCCGGCCAATCCCCATCTCTCTCTTACCTTGTTTTCTATTTTCGCAAAAATAAATCTATCCACCACCACACCGATTATGATTATTACGATCATCACGGCTATGACCTGATTCATGTCGTTTAGTTCGCGGCCCATCATCAGTAGATGGCCGAGGCCAAGGCCGACATAAAGAAGCTCTGCGGCCATCAGCGAGCGCCACGCAAAAGACCAGCCCTGTTTGAATCCGCTAATGACGGATGGGAGCGCTGCCGGTATGATGACTTTTGTGTATAATTGAATTCCTCTAGCCCCCATTGTTTTAGCCGCTCTTACGTAAATGGGAGGGACGTTTTTCACTCCGGTATCAGCGCCAATAATAATCGAGAAGAGCGACCCCAGAATTACTATTGCCTGCATAGCTGTCTCGCTTAGTCCAAACCATAGCAGAGCAATGGGAAGCCAGCAGATGCTCGGGAGCGCTTGAAGCCCCAGAACTAAAGTGCCCAGTGTTTCGTCGAGAGTCTTTATTCTTCCTATGAGAAGGCCTATCAACAATCCGAACACAATAGAGATGCCATAACCTATGAGAATACGCTTCATGCTTACTAGAATACCGATTATGAATGTCTTATCTTCAAACCCGGTTATGAGCGTTTTGAGAACTCCGAGTGGAGAGGGGAAGATATATTCGGGCCAAATTTTCAGGAAAGCCAAACCCTGCCATGCTCCTATAATAATAAGATAGAAGATAATTAATTTGGTTAAATGTTTAGTCATCTGTAAGCTACCTCTTTCTTTGAATTAATCCTGTTACCATTGGGCTCTCCTAATTCTTCTCTGAGATCGTCCGTGATCCACTTGGTGTTCAAAAACACCTCCGGGTCATCCAGTTTCCTCGGCCTGGCGATATCAATCTCGTATTCTTCCTTTATCCTTCCCGGATTTTTGGCAAAAACTATCACCCTGTCCCCAAGTAAAACGGCCTCCTGGACATTATGTGTAACAAAGACGATGGTCTTGTGCGATTCAGTCCAGATGTTTTGCAGTTCTTCCTGTAGCGTTTCCCTGGTATAAACATCTAGTGCCGCAAACGGTTCATCCATGAGGAGGACAGCGGGCTCCATAGCCAATGCTCTGGCTATTGCTACACGCTGTTTCATTCCTCCGGATAGTTGGTGAATATAGGAATCATAAAATTTTTCATCAAGTCCGACCAGTTTGAGATAATCGAGTGCCAGAGTTTTTCTTATTTTGTTTTCAATCTTGAGAATTTTTAGGCCAAATTCGACGTTCTCAATCACCGTAAGCCAGGGAAAAAGCGCGCCCTCCTGAAATACAACCACTCGGTCCGAGCCCGGGCCGGTTATAAGCTTCCCGTTTGACCTGATTTCACCCTTGGTAGGTTTGTCGAGCCCGGCGATTAAATTTAAAAGCGTGGACTTGCCACATCCCGAAGGACCCAGGAGGCAAACGAATTCTCCCTGGCGAATGGTCAAGTTGATATTTTCAAGAGCGGTAAAGTTTTCGTGATTGGTCTTGAACACCTTTGATACATTTTCTACTTGCAGCCTTGGCTCTTTTTCTTCAGTCTTCTGGATGAGAATCCTCCACCCGCCGTCTTTTTCGATAACCTGAAAACGATAGTTCCTCCGCGCACAGAACCTGGGAGCGTTCTCTCTAGCCGTAGGCTCGTGGTCGCAAATAGCCTCCAGGATTTCGTCGACATTGAGCTCCCTTATGGTGTCTCTTATTACATTAAGTGGGTGGGGGCAAATCGCTCCCCTTATGTCGATCACCACATGGTGTTTTGATTCGGCAAGGTTTGTTAAGCCTGCGGTTTGTCCTGGTTCTTGTCCTGTTTTGTTCATTTCTTCTTTCTCCTGATTATGATTGACGTTATTGCCAGTGTGTATCTAGATATGAAAAGCTCATTTGCTGCTTGCTTTTGTGATGTCGTGTTTTACGGGTTGAAGTCCCTTTTCAGCTAGAACCTCGTTTAATAAAGTGAGGTCGTAGATGTTCGATAGGTCTGGCTGTTCGCTGCCCAGGAATCCTAGTTCGTATGCCGATTTCGCCGATTTAAAGAGTGAACTTGCAATCGGGTCATAGGTGATGTCGAGCCTTTTGAGTGATTCATCTAAAACGTTTTGAGGAATGGCTTTCCCCGTTTCTCTTTTTATTTCCTCGTTTAGCAGGGTTTTAGCTTCCACAGGATTTTTGTTTATCCATTCCGTTAGTTCCACGTGGGCGGCTAACCATTTTTTAACTAAATCCGGATGCTCTTTAAGAAACTTGGTGCTCACAATAAGGTGAGTTGTAACAAATTTCCCGTCGGGCCAGATTTCTCTCTCATCGAGAAAAAGCCTTCCGTTGCCCTCTAGTATCAGTCGCGTAACCCAGGGTTCCACAGTCCATGCCCCGTCGATTTCCTTTCTTAGGAAGAGAGTTAATTGGTCCGGGTTTGCTAGAGGGATAACTTGAACGGTTCCACCCTTTTCCTTAAGATTAAAACCGTTCTCAATGAGCCAAGCCCGGAGCGCAACATCTTGAGTATTTCCCAGTTGTGGGGATGCTATCTTTTTACCATCGAAATCCTTCACGGTATTTATGCCCGAGTCCGTTCTTACTACAAGACCGGCTCCGCCGCTTGCCCCACCGGCAATGATGCGCAGAGCCTCGCCTTTAGATTTCACGTAGCCGTTGATAGCGGGATTGGGACCTATGTAGGTAATGTCAAGCTGGCCGGCAAATAGTGCCTCGATTGCTGAGGGGCCGGCATTGAAGATTTTCCAATCGACTTTTGTATTTTTCCCTAATGCTTTTTCAAACCACCCGTTTGCCTGTCCGATTATCCCCTGAGCGTGGGTTATGTTTGGGAAATGACCGGCGCGAATGGTCACTTCTTCTCCCCTTGCGAACAGTGCCAGGCTCAAAATTAGCATCCCCAAGGCTAAACCCAAAAATAACATCCATGATGGATATCTCATTGTTTTCTGCCTCCACATTTGTTTACTTTTGTTTTATTGGGTTTCTACAACAAGCAAGGGTAATGCCAAATTAAAATTTTATATATTTCCCTGGGAATTTTATGAAAAGAAGAAGCCTTAGTGCTGCATAACTCACCAATTTGCTGTTCATGTTTAAAGCATCTTGTATACTTTTGCAACATTTTTTCCGTATTATAACCTAAGATTGTATTTATTGGCGTCCATTCAGAATGCCTGATAATATCATCAAATCCATAGAGTTGACTCGATGTCATGAAATATGATAAATTAGCCGTCATATTTACAATTAAAATCCAGTATATATCACGGTGATTATTGTGGAAAAGTTCAAAGAGCTTATGTTAGGCGTGTGGCGTGAGGCCTGTCGCCACATAGAAATCACCGAGTGCGCCACGAATATAGCAAAGATACTGGCAGTCCGGATGCTGATCGACCGCTTAATTGTTTGCAGAATTGACAAAAAACAGTCTCGCATGGAAGCAGTAGCGGTTGGTCCTCCACGAATCGGCGAAAAGCTCACAAGCCATCAGACGGAGTGGACAGCAAATGACATGAAACAGCTACTTCATTGGTGCTCGCGTGGAGAAATAAAACTCCGTAAAGACGAGGACAGGACAAATCATGTTTCCTTTACAGCAATACCCCCCTCTATTCGGGGCGATGTCCTGGTCGGGCCGCTCGCCAGCGAACACGGTACATTTGGACTTTTGCTCCTAGTAGCGAAGTCTCCTCATCGCTTTAGCGCTGAGGACGAAAGAATCTGTAAGTCCCTTCTTGAGCCCTTTGCTGTTGCACTCGAGAACGACCGTCGCCTTCGTGAACTCAATGCGCTTCGAGAAGCAGCCGAGGCAGACAAACGTTCCCTGCTCGCTCGTCTCGGTCGGGAAGACCTGTCAGAAACAATAATTGGAGCCGATGGAGGATTGAGCTCGGTAATGGAGCGCGTTAGACTTGTGGCACCATCCGATGTGCCAGTACTCATTTTCGGCGAAACCGGCTCGGGCAAAGAGGTTGTAGCCCGTGCTATTCATAACCGCTCCCGGCACGCTCAAGGGCCGTTCATCCGGGTCAATTGCGGGGCGATTTCCCCTGGTCTGATTGATTCCGAACTCTTCGGGCATGAGAAAGGCAGCTTCACGGGGGCTGTGACTACCCATCAGGGCTGGTTTGAACGCGCCGATGGAGGAACGTTATTCCTCGACGAGATTGGGGAACTACCACGAGCTGCTCAGGTCAGACTCCTTCGAGTTCTTCAGGATGGTTCATTCGAACGGGTAGGCGGAGAAAAATCAATCAAAGTAGATGTCCGGATTGTGGCCGCCACCCACCGAGACCTAGCAGCTATGGTGCAAGGCGGCAGTTTCCGGGAAGACTTGTGGTATCGGATTGCTGTGTTTCCAATTGTCCTTCCGCCGCTGCGGGAACGTCGTGAAGATATTCCTATCTTAGCAGAGCATTTTTCCCGCCGGGCAGCCATGCGTTTTGGACTAAAGCTGCAGATGCCATCATCTGAAGACATCGCCCTCCTACTCTCCTACCATTGGCCGGGGAACGTGCGTGAATTTAGCTCAGTGATAGACCGAGCCGTGATACTCGGGGATGGAGAGAGACTAGAAGTAGCAAAAGCCTTGGGTGTTGCTACAGATTTGGGTATAGCAACTAAGCCAACTAACTCGTTAAAAGAATCACTAGAAACGAAGGCCACAACAACGATTGTCCCTTTGGATACAGCAACAAAGCGGTACATCGAGACGGTTCTTGCAGCTACACATGGCCGTATAGAAGGATTGCATGGAGCAGCAACGCTCCTTAAAATCAACCCACATACCCTTAGGGCGCGGATGAGAAAGCTCGGCATCAATTGGGCTAGCTTTCGCTTGCGAAGATAACAAAAGCCTCGTGTCGGGTTAAACAGTAAACTTGACTATCTAATGTGATTGACAACAAAACCCAACTACGGTTAGATTTTCTCACACTGCAAAGGGCGTTATTTGGAGCACATAGGGTCTCAGGTAATCCGGGCCCGTGGGAACAGGAGGGGTAGTTCTTCAGGGAGTCACATGCCAGAAACGGATGCAAATCGGGAAAGGCTCAAAGTAATTCTCAAGGAAAATTCTATTCTCCGGGGCAAGTTCAGGCTCTCCTCTGGCAAAGAAAGCGATTACTACATCGATGCACGGCTTACCACCCTTCATCCGGAAGGTGTTTATTTGGTGGGGAAAATTTTCCTCGAAGTCATTCGCAGGGATTCCCAAATTCAAGCTGTAGGCGGACCAACGGTGGGAGCAGACCCTATAGTTGGTTCTATCATTTCCCAAAGCTACCAGGACGGCTATCCCGTTCGGGGATTTCTGGTCAGAAAAGAGGAGAAACAACACGGGACCGGGAAATTAATCGAGGGTAATCTAAAACCCGGGGATAAAACGGCAATCGTCGAGGACGTTTCAACCACCGGGGGTTCTATACTTAAGGCAATTGAAGCGGTGAGAAGTTTCGGCGCCGGTGTAAAAAAAGTCTTGGTTATAGTGGATAGGGATGAAGGAGCAAGGAAGGTATTTGAAGATATGGGATATGAATTCTTTTCGATATTTCGGATTGAGGAACTACTTTAGGTGTTGAATAAACGAATGTTTATGTAGGTCACATGTTTTTCAAGAATATCCTGGGCCACGAATTTCAGAAAAGATCGCTACTCCGTGCAGTCCGCCATAGCCGGATTGCTCATTCCTACCTCTTTTTTGGGCCGGAAGGGGTTGGCAAAAAGCTAGTGGCGATTGAATTCGCAAAGGTTTTAAATTGTATTAAGACATTAGAGGAAGAATTGGAGTCAGCAGGGGAACCTTGCGGTTGCAATTCATGCAAAAAAATTGATAAAGGAATGCACCCGGATGTATTTCTCGTAGAGTACAAGGGAGTCAAAGATATAAAGGTTGACCAGATACGCGAGGAAGTCGAAGAGAGGCTTTTTCTTAAACCGTTTGAAGGGAGGTTTAAGGTTGCCATCGTAGACGAAGCCGAGAGGATGAACCCGAATGCCCAGAACGCCTTTCTTAAAACCCTGGAAGAGCCGCCATCCGATTCAATCATCATCCTCATCGCCTCCCAGCCCGAGTTACTCCTTCCGACTATACGTTCTAGGTGTCAGTTGCTTGAATTTACTGGTATCCCTGATGAAATAATGGTTGACGAGATAAAAAAAAGGACAGACTTATCTACCGAAGAAGCCTGGGTTTCAGCAAAGCTCTCGTCGGGAAGTCTCGGTAGAGCGCTTGGCTTTGATAAAGAAGCACTTGCAGAGAGGAAAGAGATGCTGGTCAGACTCTCGAATATAAACCCGCTCTGTGCCTCCCATGTCCTCGGATTTTTAGAGTCAATACAAAAGGACTCGTCTTGGGAAGATATGGAAAAGGTTTCGTTTTTACTCGAGGTTATTTCACTCTGGCTTCGCGATTTAGCTTTAGTAAAATTGGGGTTTGAACGGGACTCTTTGACAAACCGAGATTTGAGTTCATTGGCTTCTAACCTTGCCGGCAGGTGGAGCGTGGATAATATATTGGATAAAATGAAGTTTCTTCAGGATGCTCGTTACGCTATATTTCGAGGTAATGCAAATAAACAGATAGCGCTCGAAAATCTGGTTATGAAGATCGCGGAGTAGGTATCCGGTGGCTCGTATTTCGTGTATCGGATCACGAAACACTATCCACGAATAAGGAGATAAGCCTTTATGTCTAAAACCTTCTACGTTACAACCCCAATTTATTACGTAAACGACGTTCCACATATCGGCCATGCCTACACTACCGTTGCTGCCGACGTGATAGCCCGGTTTAGAAGGCTCGTCGGCGACCGGGTTTTTTTCCTTACCGGCACGGATGAACACGGGCAGAAGATAGAAAGAGTGGCCTTAGCATCCGGCGAGAAACCGATTGAGCTTGCCGACAGGGTGGTGCAGAGATTCAAAGGTTTATGGGAGAAGCTGAATATACAGAACGATGACTTCATCAGGACTACTGAGGAAAGACATAAGAAAGCTGTGCTTGAACTGTTCCGTAGGGTAAACAGTCGTGGTGATATATATCTGGGGGAATACGAGGACTGGTACTGCGTATTCGACGAAACATTCTGGACGGAAACTCAGCTCGGTGGTTCAAGGACATGCCCCGACTGTGGCCGTCCGGTGGAGAGGCTGAAGGAGGAAAGTTATTTCTTTAGATTATCCAAATACGAAAAGCCTCTTTTGGAATTCTATGAGAACAATCCTGATTTTGTCCAGCCGTCTTTCAGAAAAAACGAGGTCGTCAGCTTCGTGAGAGGAGGGCTTCGCGACCTCAGCATAAGCCGTACATCCTTCTCCTGGGGGATCCCCATTCCCGATAAGCCAAAGCATGTAATCTATGTGTGGTTTGATGCGCTTACGAACTACATAACTGCGGCTGGGTTCCCCGAAGATGGGGGAAGGTTCGAAGAAATTTGGCCAGCGGATGTACATCTTGTGGGAAAGGACATACTCCGCTTTCACGCAGTTTACTGGCCCGCCTTTCTTATGTCTGCGGGATTGACTCCGCCGCGAAAGGTGTTTGCCCATGGCTGGTGGACTGTGGAGGGGGAAAAGATGTCTAAATCAAAAGGAAACGTCGTGGACCCCTATGCGGTTGTGGACGAATTTGGTGCTGATGCCCTCAGATATTTCCTTTTAAGAGAAGTTCCATTCGGTCTTGATGGGGATTTTTCGAGGGGTGCACTGGTCGGCAGGATAAATGGCGACCTGGCCAACGGGCTAGGTAATTTGGTCAGCCGCTCCCTAGGCTTGATAGAGAAATACTTCCAGGGCAAAATTCCTGCTCCCTCTTCCTTAGAACCTATCGATGCAAGGATTCAGAAAAAAGCCCTTGCCACCTCGGAGCAGGTGGACGAAGCTATGAATGAGGTGGCTTTCCATAAAGCTCTTGGCGCCATATGGGATTTTATAGCCTTTGTGAACAAATATGTAGACGAGTCCGCACCTTGGGCTCTTGGAAAATCCGGGAATAAAGAAAGGCTCGGGTCTGTTCTCTGGACACTGGTTGAATCGATCAGAGTAATCGCTATTTTGATATCCCCTTTCATGCCCAAGTCTGCTGAAACGATCTGGAATAAGATTGGATTCCCTGAGCCGATCGAATCTCAGAGTTTTACAAAGGCTAAAGAATGGGGTGTAGTTAAGTCGGGATGGCTCATAGAAAAAGGAGCCAGCCTATTTCCCAGGTTCGATGATAAATGACCCATCTGCGCAAATAATTGCACACTTCATGAAACTATTTGCGCCATTATTTAGAGCAATCCAGATATAACCAAAAAATCTTCTGTATTGGCCGATGGTTAGACTTCTTAACTTGTTGGCACAGGCATTGCAAAAAATAACAAAAAATCCATGCGAGGTAGGATAATGTCAAGGATCAAGAACCAAAATGGATTTACCCTTCTGGAGATTCTGGTCGCAGTTTTCATAATGGCACTAGGGTTTTTGGCTGCGGCCCAGATGCAATTCCTCTCGCTAAGGCAAAAGCAACTGGCGGAACAGGGAACCGTTGCTACCAACGTCATACAGTTTGTGAGTGATACGGATATGGCGGAGGCGAAGCGACTATATTTGTATAATGCTAACGCATATGTACAAGCTCAGGCCGGAAAAATTCCTAATACCGATTACTGCAGCGGCTCGACCAACTCTGCCTGCGGTGAATGTCCATGCGACCCATTAGAAGCTATAACACCAAATCCTGCCAATGGAATCACAGAAACCACATGTGCGGCCGTCGATATAAATAACTTTAATCCCAACAACCTGAATTTCAGGACAACGGTAACACAGTGTAAAGCGGATGGTGCGGTAATTTCCGGGACTGGCAGCACGCCACTCTATGCCGTGAAGCAAGTTACAACCACACAAGATGTACTGAACGGGGTCACAACATTTGTGGTAGCTGTCACCTATGCGGTGAAGACCCCGGCGCAATTTGATGAGACCGGCATAACCAGTGTCAGTTTGAGTGATTCTCTTGTGAGCCAGACATACGAAATCACTGCAAACAGGGCAGATTTTTCTAATTTTATTCCCGGCTGGAACGCGGTTAATGTTCCGCATGTACCTTAGACACCAGGGAGGGTTTCTATGAACGATAAAGGCTTTACTATGATTGAGCTTATGATATCGGTAGCTATTTTTGCTTTGGTCATAGGCGGGTTAACTTTGGCACTTACGCAGCAGCAGAAACAGAATAATGTGACTCAGGAAGCGGTGGATTTAGACCAGACGGCAAGAGCTACTTTAGACTATTTATCGACTGAGATTAGAAATGCAGTCTCAAGACAAGGAAAAACCTTTTCATTGTCATTCGTAAATGGTGGAAGCACGGTGGCCAATCCGTGTGCGGATAATACTGCGGACGGAGGGACTGAAGATTCTCCGCCGGATTGTCTCACCATATACACGTGGGATATTACAAAAGGACAGGATGGCGAAAATCTGCCATCAATTGCGGCTAATGTTCAAACCGTATCTCCAACTCCGCCCTTAGTTTTGCAGCTTCCTTTGGAATGGTTCAACGGGAATATTCTAATCGGGGAGACACAAGAGAATGTCAATGTGAACCTTGGATTCAGGTCACGAATCAATCTCTGCAATCCAACCAATCCAGGTGTATGTGGAACTAACCCCGAGCTTTGTACTGAATGTGCCGCTATATTGAGGGCCACAGTCAACGGAGCTACGAAGCAGGCAACAATAGCGGATAGCCCAAATTCCATAATAGCACAGAATTTTCGAAATACCCCTTATACCAGCCTTGATGATTTCATAAATAACGCTTTCATACCAGGAATATCTACTCAGGTCTCTGAAATGACCATAGTCCAATCAAAGGCTTTGAGGGTTGACCCGGCCAATAGAGAACTGGAAATGTCTCTGAATGGGGGTCCATTTCAACCTATAGCCGGAGGTGTTGATGCTCCGGGAATAGTGGATATCCAATATGTTTTCAATCTTCAAGACCCGGACGGCGGGATTACCAAAGTGGGAGTTCCTCTCGATGCGGCTAACAGGATGTATCCCGATTTTGAGTCTGACCCGAGTCTGGTTGGTAGAGAGAAAGATATAAGAAGCGTCGAGATATATCTAATTACCAGGTCTAAAGTAATACCTCAATTAATAAGGGGGGGAACGCTACCGGTTCAGACAATACCCCAGGTTGGGGATGTCCTTGAAAGGACTACCGACCACGCTTCTTTCGGAGAAAACTCAACAGGGGTTGGATTTATGTACAGGACATTTTCCACCACTGTTTATGTAAGAAATATGGCAAGGGAGGAATTTGGTTGATTTATTAGCCGCGAATTGACACGAATAACACGAATGAGAAGAAAATCACAAAAAAGAATGAATACAGAATTATTAAGGAATTTTATTATCGTAAATTCGAGCTCATTCCTGGCTAAATTGAATTCGCATGATTTTAGACATACTAGGAGGAATTAAAAGATGAAAAAGCTAAAAAAGGAAGACGGTATAGCATTACTCTTATCCTTGATAATGCTCCTGGTGCTGACTACTTTGGCAATAACTGTTTCATTTACATCAAACATAGATTTTCAGACCATGTCTAGTTACAAGAGAGGGCAAGAGGCTTTCCTAGCCGCTGAAAGGTGTGTCGAGGAGGGAAGGATGAGGTTTGAAATAGTGGGGATCGAGACGCTTTATTTTCTTCTTCAAAGCGCTGTTCCTACTAATGAGCTTGTGGTAGAGGTTGATGACTTTCCAAACGGGGCGCGATGCAGGACAGGCTCAAGATACTTTAATAGGGTTAATCCTGATGATCCTCCCCCGTTCATAGAAATTCCACCTCCTACTAAAACGCTTGGAAGGCCGATTAAGCACGTGAGTCTTCCCTCGGGGGGGCTGGGCGGCGCGGCTCTTGTTCCTACAACCTTTTTGGTGACTGGGAAGGACTCCGATGATGAAGATATAACTGATCTAAAAACAGATATAAATACAGGGTCGGAGATAGCGGTGGGGTTTGAGACGTTTATACCTGGAGGTGCAAGCAATGTTTACTAAGTTGAATATATTTCGAAGTGGAACTTACAGGTTTAAGGTTGTTCTAACTCTGCTAGTCTTGACATTTGTGACCGGTGCTCATGGAGACCCCATTATACAAAACGAGGTTGAAGACCTCAAGATCATAAGCTCTCAATTTGTGGGAGGCCAGCCAAATGTTCTCACCATTTTAGACCTCTCCGGTTCGATGGGGAGGAATCATGGCGGAACACAGGTAGGGAACTGGGATAACTCCGATGCGTTTTTCAGGTGCGAAGATACCGGAACCGGTACCGCCACTGAAAGGACACTTGCCTCGCACTGTGCTGAAAATATGGCCGGAACCACAGTCTGCGGCACGGAGAATTGCGGACAGGATGGCAGATGCGATGACCAAAATGAGTTTGACGGTCTTGTGGCTTGCGTTCAAACTAATGCGCCTAGCCTGGTTATGTCAACGATTTTTTCTAACATTTGTGGAGGTCCGAGTGCATCCGATTGCAATACCAATACTGAGCGCATCAACGCCTCCGCTGCTCTAGAAGCAGCCGGAGGTCTCACTCAGTGCATGGCTGCATCAAATTGTAGAGTGGGAAGTGATAATAACCCGGCTTGCGACACCAGCAATGATTACAGCAGGTTCAAAAGCTGCATGCAGAACCTGCAAAACATTACTGCAAATAAACAAGCAGCATGTACTGGTGAAACAGCAGATTGCCGGGGTACTCCACGGTTTGGTAGCTCACGCCTGGATATAGCGCTTGATGTCTTTTTTAGCTTCCTAGACTCAGATAATTCTCTTGCCAGCAAAATGTGTGATGATGAGGGCGGTTTATTCAGCGGTTCCTCAACCAATGATATCAGTTGCCAGGATTATATGGAAACTCCTTTCAGGGACGTTAGCGTAAAAGTAAGGGGAACCGGGTCGGGTTTCAGGCTACCGATAGCCAA
This sequence comes from Thermodesulfobacteriota bacterium, assembly GCA_035559815.1. NCBI lineage: Bacteria > Pseudomonadati > Thermodesulfobacteriota > Thermodesulfobacteriota bacterium. The sequence continues at coordinate 16,472 of DATMAT010000076.1, read as the reverse complement.
TGGGTCGGATGTTCCTCTGATTGACGAATTAACAGACCAGGATGCGGATGTACTAGGTATAAGGTTCCGTCCCATGGCCTATTCAGGACCTGGGTGGGCTGGTTGTACGGCAGGTAATACATTTCAATTACCCCAAGGTGGATTTGCCGGCGCCAGCAAGGCCGACCTCGAGAATGTATGGAAGTTTTATAGGGCACAGACCGCTAATGGTGGTACTCCTTTAGCCTATGTTCTTGGTTTGGATGATAATGACCGTAGTAACAGCACTATTCCCAATGACGCCCTTGGTGCATATAGGGTAGAGCTGCAAACAGACCCCTCTATTGCCTGCAGACCAGAGTTTGTGATTGTGATCACCGACGGTGAGGATACATGTTCAGGGCAATGTAGCGTAACGAGCAGTTCCTGCAACGGTGGTACAACTACTAATGCAAACAGAAGAAGCTCGATTCAGGCAGTGAGCAATCTTAGAACCTACTACGCAAGAAATCCGGTACAGAATCGAGGTCAGCAGTTCAAGAAGGAAGTTCTCACGTTTGTGATTGGGCTTGGGGTTAATGAACCCGAAGCGAGAAGGACACTGAACGCTATGGCTCTCGCCGGAGGAACGCATACTACCGGAATAATAAAACACATTGACCCTACTGGGGACGAAGTTGGAACAGTAGATTTAGACACGGTGCTTCCTAGCGACAGTGTATTTCAAGTTTTCAAAGACCTGGGGTCAACTAAAAACTTAGATACAAATCCGGCTTCTGCTCGTCTGCAAAATTGTTTGAGCCCAAATGAAACCGGTGTTTGTAGTTTTCAGGCAACAAATATTTTTGATAATGCCTTCTTTGATAGTGGAGAGCCGTTTACATCCGCTGGAGCAACACTAGATGGATTTGCTTTTTTTGCAAATAACGCTGAGGAGCTGTCCGCTGCCCTAGAAACCATACTCAATCAAATAAAGACCTTCACCACCGCCGGCGTTTCACCTGCCGCCCCGCAATCGTCAACAAGCGTTGCCCTAAGAGACCGAATATTCCTTTCCATTCTCACTCCTCTCACCGCAGAGCGTCTTTGGCAGGGAAGACTAGGGCTTTATGGTTTCATAGATGACCCGGATAATCCCGGCGCCAAAATAGTGGTGGATGTCAACCAGCAGGATATATTTGACTCGGAAGACGGCACTTTAAATGAAAATGCAAAGAATTTTCACTGGGAAGCTGGTAAAAAGTTGGCAGAAAGAGACCTGGCCAGTGACCCTCGTAATTTGCTGACAGTCAATCCGGCTACACAAGCTCAGGATTCTACGGGCGCAGCAATAAGGTTCACCGCCGGCCAGACCGCTTTTGACGATTCGCTTACGCCCGATTTCTTCGGCATAAGCGATGCGGACGTTGTCGCCCCTATACCAGATTTCTGTACACAAGACCCACCTGATGGCATAGACAACTGCACATCAGATTGTACCGTAATTACCAACGCGGCTTGCAGAACTTGTGTTAAAGAGTGTATAAAGGATAAAATCGTAGACTTTATGAGTGGAAACACTGAGATTCTGCCCCGAGGAGATCCACTTGGTTCTATGGGTACAAATTGCCCAGATCCGGGTAACCAATCGACAGGTAGCTTTGCCACTTGTTCGCTTCGTCTCGGAGATATATTTCATTCATCGCCTCTTGTCGTTGGTTCGCCTTCACCGCTATTTTTCGATATAGGTTTTCAGAACTTCGCTATAAATTTCAGGGACAGAACGGCAGTAGTGTACGTTGGCGCCAACGACGGGTTCTTGCATGCGTTTAATGCCGGCGGTAAATTGGTGCTGGCTACTCCGAGCGACCCGGAGACGAATCCCTTTACTGACCAGGAGGTCACCGTCCCATTCTTCAATCAGGGGGATGGGAGAGAGCTTTTCGGGTTTGCTCCGCCATCATTTCTCTTCGACTCCCTTTCCTCACAAGATCCCGAGGCCCCTTCCGGATTCACTCCGGACTACAGATTCGGGGATTTTAAAACATTTGTCACCAACGAGATTCAAGTGGAGAGGTCGTTCTTTGATGGCTCCCCACTGGTTGCGGATGTGTTTATTGACGGTAAAGACAACGGAATTCAGGCTGACCCTGATCTTTGTAGTGGGCCGGTTGACACCCCGGACGGTGATATAGACCTTTGCGGGAGGGAGTGGAACTCAATTCTGCTTTCCGGTTATAGAAACGGCGGCGGGGCTTATGTGGCTTTAGATGTCACCAACGCAAAATGCGATTCTAGTACCAATGGAGAGGACGAGTGTAACGTAAGCAGGAAACACCTTAATAACGGCGCCGATTATCCGACCCATCTATGGACGCTTTTTGACAAGAATTTTGGGAACGTCTGGTCTGACCCCACCATTGGCCGGGTGAGGATGCAAACGGTGAAAGACGGGAATCAAATTTTGGTGGACAGATGGGTGATGTTTGTCGGAGGGGGCTTGCATCCTACGGACATTAATCCTACAGACGGGGTAAGCAACGACCTGGGTAATGCATTCTATGTAATTGATATAGCCACTGGAAAAATAATCTTTAAATATGCTAGAAACTCGACCTCCGCTCCAAATGCTACTCTTACCGATTCCAGGATGAGATGCGACATGCCCTCCAAGGTGGGTGCGTTCGACCTGAATGCGGATGGATATATAGACCTGGTTTATACAGGGGATACCTGTGGCAGGTTATGGAGGTTCGATGTTTCCATGCCGATTGTGGATAATGGCAACGATGTCACCGAAACCGGTATCGGAGGGTCGGCAACTATTATCGCCCCTGACTGGACCGGGGATATCGCCTTTTGCGCAAACACTTCGTCTGAGTGTAATAAGGCTAATAACGTACCTACTAACAACGTACAGCCGATTTTCTTCGCCCCGACCACTGTATTAGACGATCTAGGCCGGAGGCACGTAATATTCCTAACTGGAAACAGGAGAGACCCAAGTAATGTTAACGAGTTCGGAAAACTGTATAATTTTATCGATACTTTTATCCCAGCTTTTCTTACCGGAGGAACTGCGGTAACGGCGGCAATGAAAACAGAAGGTAATTTTACTTCCGGGCAATTTATAAACCTTGTTCCTCAATCCGGAGTGAGCGATCAGTTTACCACTTCCGGCGGGACCACGATAAATAACCAGGGTGAGTTTATAGTTCGTTTCCCCGATAATGTAACTACTCCGAATGGCGAGAAAGGATTCGGGTCACCGGCAGTGATAAATAGGGTACTGGTTTTTACGACCTTTGCCCCGGCTAGCGGGCAACAGTCAGAAGACCCGTGCTCTGAAAGCACAGGGGTAGGGAGGATTTTTGCCTTGGATTACTTATCTGGAGAACCGGCAATGGCTCGAATACCCGGCGCTGAAAACATTATTCAGGGAAGTTCCAGCCAGCAACAAGCGGCTGCAGGATTGACAGTGGCACAGGGTATGCCTACGCCGGCACAGCTTACCTTCGGGGCACGCGGTTCCGTGGTGTTGACTGTTGCCTTTAGCGGAAGTTCAACGGTAGGTGGAGCACAATTCTTGGTCATGGAACTCCCGCCATTCCCGGCCAGGACGCAAACCCTTTTCTGGGAAGAGATTCTGTAAAGGGGGAAAACCGGATGGGATTCATGAAAAGAGAAGAAGGCTTCAACATAGTTGAAATTCTGATGGTAGCTGGGGTTATGATGGCCATAATTGTGATAGCTGGTTCGATGTCAGGCCGGTTTGCCGCCCGGCGTTCGGTAGATAATATGACCAGAAACCTTTCCTCTACACTTCAACTGGCCAAGCTTAACGCTGTGAGACAAGGCGTGGAATATAGAGCAGTCTTGGCAAGCTGCACACAATTGGATAATGCCGACCCCGATTGCCCGGTTTGTGATGCTTATGATGACTATGCCCCCGGTGATGATACCATAACCATTACTATTGAGCGGGGGGACAGCAATCGGGGATCAACCAACTGGTGCGTCGTATCTACCCAGACCAGGAGGGTTCAACAGGGAATGGCCTTAGATTTGACGAACATTCCAGAAACTGCTCCACGTCGCTTCAACTTCAATCCTAACGGCACACTTGTTGACCAGACAGGGGCAATTTTGGCTCAGCAAATAGATATTGGAGTGGAGCCAGCCGCCGGCGCTAAGGTAAGAAGATGTGGCAGAGTCACGGTCACTCCGCTGGGCAGGATAGGAATAGTGGAAGGTAACTGGGATCAAGGCGCCTCAGAATGTAAGCCTATCACAAAATAGAATGTTCAAGTTTTTAGTTTGTTTGTGCTAATTCAAGGAGGAAGAAATGATTAAAAGTATTGCTTGTTCAATCCTGGTTCTGGTTTTTGTTTTTTCGTTTAGTAATTTAGCCTCAGCTAGTTTGAATGCCGAGAGTGAGCCTAGTTTAATAACGGTAAAGGATAAACCGGAACTCTATTGTGGGTTGGCTTTGCCCGTTGACGGTGGGGAAGGTGGAGAAGGTGATGAGACTGGGAACACTGAGGAGGAACCTAAAGACGGTTCCGAATCCGAACCGGACTCCGGGTCCCAAACCGGCAAATAATCAGCCGGGTCGATAATCTAAATCTTATTAACCCTCATGCTAAAGTAATGCTTAAACCCGCTTTCTAAGCTTGGGGACTATTTACCTCGACTCTATTTAGTCTTCAAGACTTGAATGAATTTTGGCATTCTCTCCTAAATTTTTACTGGTTGCTTACCAATTAATTATTGCCTATTAAGGATGAATCCTTTCCTACTTTAACCAATGCTTTAGCTCTAAAAATAATGCTTCCTAAGTTTGCTCTGGAATGTAGAAGCAAAGTAGCAAGGGGTCTCTAAGCCCAAAATAGTCGTAAAATGCGATATTTAGTTTCACTAAGTTGTCTTAATAATCATGGTCAGAGCATTGGGTTTAAAAAGTAAAAAGAACTTCAATGCTTAAACAACGGTTTTAAGGCAACGTGTTTAAGTGAATTTAATCAGGAACAGGGAAGAAGGGCTCACCCTCGTTGAAATCTTGGCTGTAGTAGCGGTTATGGGTGTTGTGATTGCCATAGCCGGAAGCATATCCGGAGAGTTTGCGGAGCGACGGTCGGTTGATAGGGTGACGACGGCCATTTCTTCGACGCTTTATATATCAAAGCTTAGGGCTATGCGACAAGGGTTGGAATATCAAACTATTTTAACCTATGATCCTGTAGGAAGAACTCTAGCTATAGTTACTCAAAGAGGAGATAGCAACAAGAAATCAAATAATTATGTCGAACTGACCTCTCAGACGATAAAAGTCAGGCAGGGCATTACTGTAACCCCTTTGAACAAAACCTACAACTTTAACCCAAACGGTACCCTGGGAGGCTCTAGTGGAACCGTAACCATAAGACCTGAGGATGGTGCAAGAATTAATAGGTGCGGCAGAATAACTGTAAGTCCGTTCGGAAGAATCAGGGTTATTCAGGGAAACTGGAATAAGGGGAATTCAGTGTGCCAACCCATAAACTAGCGAGATTCGAAGTTCTTTTTTTACTCCTATCGGATCACGGTAGCTTAGGTTGTTCGCGGGTTAAACAGTGGAGTGTTCCTAATCCCCATACCAAATCAACTGCGTGAATTCCCAACACCGGGCGGTCGGAAAAAAGCTCTCCAAGTATACCGAGAGCAATGCGGTCCTTCCGGTCGTTAAAGGTTGGAACAAGCACGGCGGAGTTTGAGATGTAGAAGTTGGCGTAGCTTGCCGGAAGTCTCTGTCCGTCGAGGTAAAGCGGTCCGGGCATGGGCAGGTAAACTACGTTAATTTTGTGGCCACCTTGGAGACGCATTCCTTCCAGTCGTTCGCGGTTTTCCTCAAGCGGTTTATAATTCGCATCTTTGGGGTTTTCCTCCCGGCAGAGTACTACCGTGTCTGGCTGGACAAAGCGACATATATCATCTATGTGGCCGTGGGTGTCATCCCCGGAAATCCCCTTTCCCAGCCATAACACATTGTTTACACCTAGATAATCACAAAGAACCTTTTCCGTCTCTTCCCGATTTAGGCCGGGATTTCGGGTCTGAGTAGTCGGGTCAAGAAGGCATTCTTCAGTAGTCATGACCGTTCCTCGGCCGTTAACGTCTATGCTCCCTCCTTCCAGTACAACATCCTGTTTTTTGAACCTTACTGGGAAAACACGATACCCGAGCTTTTTGGCGATAAGCTCCGGTATAGCGTCATCATTCTTCCAGTCTTCATAGCGAGCCCAAGCGTTAAACCGGAAACGAGCAATAGCCAGTTCTGGACGCTCCGCTGAACGGAGCAGGAAAATCGGGCCATAATCTCTAGTCCAGCTTCGGTTTGTCTGGAACCTAAAGAATTCAACACTTGAAAGGTTGACCCCGACACGGCCGAGGATGCGTCTGGCTAATAACTCATGCTCCTTTGAATTAACCAGGATTCGAACAACCTCACCAGGTGCAATTTTCCTCACGATTTCACCATAAGCCCAGTGAATTGTGGCCAGTTTTCCTGGCCAGTCCGTCCGGTTGTGCGGCCAGGCTATCCATGTGGCTTCGTGAGTTTCCCACTCGGCGGGCATATGGAACCCGAGCTCTTTTGGGGTTTTTTGCATATAACTTAACTTTTTTTATTTTGCGGTTTATCGTCGCCGATGTAACGAAGATGGATGTCTGAATATGCGTCTATACGACGGTCGCGTAGGAACGGCCAGTTGCGTCTTACATCTTCGACGTGCTCCAAGTCCACCTCGGCTAAGAGTATTTCCTCTTTATCGATACTGGCTTCCACTAGAATAACCCCCGACGGGTCGCAGATAAATGAAGAACCCCAGAACTCGATTCCTGCTCCTCCATCCGATGGTATCTCATGACCGACTCTGTTGACGGCGGCCACGTAGACCCCGTTCGAAATTGCATGTGCTCGCTGGACCGTGCGCCAGGCGTCGAGCTGGGCTGGCCCAAATTCTTCTTTCTCTTTAGGGTGCCAACCAATTGCCGTCGGATAAAAAATTATGGATGCTCCCTGAAGCGATACTATTCTTGCCGCTTCCGGATACCATTGATCCCAGCAGACCAGTGTGCTAATTCTTCCGGCGCTTGTATCGAAGGTCTTGAACCCCAGGTCGCCGGGTGTAAAATAGAATTTTTCGTAATAGGCCGGGTCGTCCGGGATATGCATCTTTCGATATAGTCCCAGTATATTGCCATCGGAGTTTATCACAACGGCGCTGTTATGATATAGGCCGGGAGCGCGATGCTCGAAGACCGGAGCTATTATTACTACTTCCAACTTCTTTGCTATTTTTACTAGGGCCTTGGTAGTGGGGCCGGGCAAGGGCTCTGCCAGGTCGAAAAAAGAGGTATCCTCCTGCTGACAGAAGTATTGCGACCGGAAGAGTTCCGGCAGGCAAATTACCTTAGCTCTAGCTGTCGCTGCTTCCTCGATTCGGGCTATTGCTCTTTTGAGGTTTTCTCTCGGGTTAGGGCCACAAGCCATTTGTATAAGTGCAACATTAAATTTTTTCTGAATTTTCATGACAGTATTAAATCTACACGAATTTTAAAATAGATTTAATAAGATCGCGACAAGATTAAGGAATTATTGGAAGACAATCGAAAATTAATCGAATAAGGTATAGAGAGGTAATTTTTAAATTTTCACCTATATATATTGACAGCTCGGACAATCGAATAACCTGAAAAAAACCTGAAACCAAGATACTTCCCGGGAGTTTAAATAAGATGGAACGGAGAAAATGCCCTTTTCCGGAATCCATCGGAAACGAAATTACATCATAAATTCAGGGAGAAAGCATAATGTTTAAATATAAAGAGTTTGATGAATTTTTAAGCACGGATGATACCTACCCGGTCAATTCTCTAGATGAGTCTTATTCCGTTCAGGAGGCCCAGGAATATGATGAGTTAGATTTCGACCTCCAGGTCGAGCCTTCTCCGGAGGAGGTTAAGGTAAGAGAGGGAGAGGAAGAAATTCCCAATCATGATTTGAGGCTAATAAATGCCTACTTCAGAGAGGTTAGCACAGAGCCTCTTCTAACGCCGAGGGAGGAGATTGAGGTTGCAGCAAAGATTAAGAAATGCGAAATACGAGCTAAAGAGATGCAAAAGGTGGTGGAGAGAATCTTGAGTGGAAGATTCCGGCGCATTAGCAGGAAAAACCCTACGGAGCTGATGGATATAGTGGGGAAGGGCAAAATCGACGGAAAGGTAAATAAGGAGCGGGTCAAGAGATTACTCAATCTCCTCGAAGCCTATTCCGGAAAAGCGGCTCAGTTTAGAAATAGGTTCATCAAGGCGAACTTGAGACTCGTGGCCAGCATGGCAAAGAAGTATCTGGGACGAGGAGTCCCTTTTTTGGATTTGATTCAAGAAGGCAATCTCGGGCTAATTAAGGCGGTAGAAAGGTTCGACCATACCAAAGGATATAAGTTCTCTACCTACGCCTGCTGGTGGATAAACCAGGCCATGACTAGGGCCATCCACAATCAGACCAGGACTATAAGGGTCCCGTCTTACCTGCTCGAAAAGACCGGGAAGGTGCATTACGCTCGCTTATTTCTCCGGGAAAAGACCGGAAGGACACCCCGTGCCGAGGATATTGCCAAGGAGGTAAATATGCCGGTCGAGAGCGTAAACCGTATATTGGAGAGTGGAGAGAAGGTTATTAGCCTTGACTCTTCCGCCCGGAGTGGTGAGAAGATGACATACATGGACTTTATTCCGGATACAAACTTTCTTCCGCCCGACTCGGTTATAGCGGCGTCTTCCTTGCCCAAGAATCTTGATGAGGCTCTCCTGATACTCACCCCTAAAGAGAGGGAGGTTATAAAGATGCGGTTTGGAATAGGGTATGAGAACACCTATACCCTGGACGATGTTGGCAAGAGGTTCGGACTGACTAGGGAGAGAATCAGACAAATAGAGAGGCGGGCTCTTGAAAGACTGAAAAAATCGAGGCTGGCGCCAGCTCTGAAAAGCCTATTGGAGCTATACCAGTAGGATTAAGTAGGTTGCTTGGGGTTTGATTCATCCATCCTAAGGCTTATCCCCGATAGAAATTAACCATGGGCCGATGAGCGCACCCGAATTCACTAACTTTAATGGTATTATTTAACACCATTAAGGTTAAGGGAATTGAAAAAGAGCGATATTCATAGAATTATCCGAATACTAAGAAAGGAGGCTCATAAATGGGATGTGCCGATTGTCACCCTTACTGCCCAGTCCTCGCATGATCCATTCAAGGTTTTAATATCAACTATTTTAAGCCTCCGTACCCAGGATTCCACTACGGCAAAGGCATCAAACAGGTTATTTAGGCTTGCTGAGAACCCTGAAGACATGCTGAAACTGAGCGTGAAAGAGATTGAGCAGGCCATTTACCCTGTCGGCTTCCACAAGAGGAAAGCAAAGACCATTCTTTTAATCTGCCGTGAACTGATAGAAAAATACGGGTCAAAGGTGCCCGATGATATAGATGAGCTTCTTGAGCTAAAAGGGGTGGGACGAAAGACAGCGAATCTGGTTGTTACTATGGGGTACGGAAAGCCAGGAATATGCGTTGATACCCACGTTCACCGAATATCAAATAGATGGGGATACATAAGAACAAAAAACCCTTTTGAGACCGAAATGGCTCTAAGAGATAAGCTTCCCCAAGAATATTGGGTGGAGTATAACAGCCTTCTGGTAGCGTTTGGGCAACATTTGTGCAGACCTATTTCTCCGAAGTGTAGCCAGTGCGTTATAGAGTCATATTGTAATAAAATCGGGGTTGAGAAAAGTAGATAAGGTGATTGCGTGCAGTCTATTGGGAGTTCTTTTTTATCAATCGACCTATTATAGAGCATAGACGCCTTAATGACCTTTTCTACATTGACCCTTTTTGCGCTACTCATGAAGTTGACTACCTTCCCTTTCCAAATATAATCTAATAGGTCAATTTTTTTAGCTGAAACGCAGGATGGAGGTTAAAACACTTTGCAATCACTTCTCTTCTACATTTTTGCCGCTGCCGCTTTGGCCGGGGCTATCGTGGTTGTTAGTAACAAGAATCCGGTAGCCGGGGCACTTGCTCTCGTCCTCACTCTTTTTTCGACCGCTGTTCTTTTTATTCTTCTTTTAGCCCATTTTGTGGCGGCAATACAGGTCCTTGTTTACGCTGGCGCAATTATGGTTTTATTTTTGTTTACGGTTATGTTTCTCAACCTGCGAGAAGAGTCGCTCAGGTTTGATGACCAGAATATCCCGCTTAAGCTAGTCATATTGTTTGTAGTTCTTATAATTTTCGGTTTTCTTGCCGGTATTGGTTTTAAGAAAGGTCTTTCCATGGTCGAAGCCGTTGCTATTGAGGAAAACTTCGGCACCGTGCAAGGGGTCGGGGAGATACTTTTTAAGGATTACTTACTTCCTTTTGAGCTCACATCGGTCTTGATTGTCGTCGCTATTATAGGCGTTGTGGTAATAGCCAAAAGGGGGAGCGATTGAATTGAGCGTCACGATAGAACATTACCTAGTGCTGAGTGCACTTCTATTTGTTACCGGGGCTTACGGCGTAATAATAAGGAAAAATCTTATCGTTGTCCTCATGTCGCTCGAGCTTATGCTCAATTCGGCAAACCTGGCTTTCGTGGCATTTTCGAGAGCCTTAGGGGATATGACCGGGCACGTATTCATGATTATGGCGCTCACACTGGCCGCGGCTGAGGTAGCAATAGGACTGGCTCTGGTTGTTACGATTTATTCCCATCGCGAGACCCTTAATATAGATGTTATAAAAATGCTCAAGGGATAATTCAAGATTCATGATACAGGATGCAAAAGGTTAAGATAAATCATGTATCGTGCATCATCTGACTCGTGCTCATTAGAGGTTAAAAAGGGATAAACAGATGCTTGCCTGGATAATATTTGCTCCTCTGGTAGGGACCCTGATAAACGGTCTAGTTTTTGCCACAGGCCTTTGGAAGAAAGTCCTCGGTGGGGATGAGCATACGGAGAAAAGAATCGTCAGTGTTGTCGGATGTGGTGTGATTTTGGTTTCGGCAATAATATCATCAATCCTGTTTTTTAAACTCCGTTCGCTCGACCCATCGGAGAGACAATTAATTCAAGAGTTGTTTGTTTGGATACCCTCTGGTGAGTTCCAAGTATCGTTCGAGTTACTGTTTGACTCGCTTTCCTGTGTCATGGCTCTCGTGGTCACTTGGGTTAGTTTTCTCATACATGTCTACTCAATTGGCTATATGCACGAGGACCATTCCTATTCCAGGTATTTCACCTATCTCAACCTCTTTGTTTTTTTCATGCTTATTTTGGTCCTCGGAAACAGCTTTCCTCTTATGTTCGTCGGTTGGGAAGGGGTCGGTCTCGCCTCTTACCTTCTTATCGGCTTTTGGTATGAGGACCCGGAAAAGGCCTATGCCGGGAGAAAGGCATTCATAGTGAACCGGGTAGGCGACTTCGGCTTTATACTGGGCATATTCCTGATATTCTTCGTGTTTGGCTCTACGGGTTACGCGGAAGTCTTTGAGAAAGCTATGGATTCGAATTTCATGAGCGCGGTTCCGGGAGTAGTTGTAACGGTCATAGCACTACTTCTTTTTGTGGGAGCAGTAGGAAAGTCCGCACAGTTTCCGCTTTACGTCTGGCTTCCCGATGCTATGGCCGGTCCCACTCCGGTAAGCGCCCTGATCCATGCTGCTACCATGGTCACAGCGGGAGTATACATGGTAGCGAGGTGTAATGCTTTTTACTCCCAGTCTCCCACGGCTCAAACGGTTGTTGTTGGAGTGGCTGCTTTTACCGCCTTTTTTGCGGCGACCATTGCGCTAACTCAAAATGATATCAAGAAGGTACTGGCCTATTCAACCGTGAGCCAGCTTGGATACATGTTCATGGGGGTAGGCTCTGGGGCCTATGCCGCCGGTATGTTTCATCTGGTGACCCATGCTTTTTTTAAGGCGCTTTTATTTCTGGGCTCGGGGAGCGTTATCCATGCTTTGAGCGGAGAGCAAGATATAAGGAAGATGGGAGGATTAAGAAAATTTCTTCCTATAACGTCCATAACCTTTCTTGCGGGGACTCTAGCCATCTCTGGTATTCCGCTTCTTTCCGGTTTCTTCAGCAAAGACGAAATCCTCGCCGCTCTTTACGAGAGGGGATACTTGATTTCTTGGCTCGTTGGACTAATCACTGCCGTGCTTACTGCGTTATACATGATGAGGCTTTATTTCCTGACCTTTGAGGGAGAAACCAGGACATCTGCGGAATTAAAACACCATATACATGAATCTCCCGGTACTATGACTATCCCTCTTATAATTCTCACTGTACTTTCCGTTATCGGCGGGTATATAGGCGTCCCGGAGTTTATGGCAAAAGTTGTAGGGATCCACGGCTCTGATATTTTTGGAAAGTTTTTATCATCTTCAATTTTTGTAGAAGAAGCGGCACAGTTTGAACACTATGTCTTTGGGCATTGGACTCTCGTGGTGTTTTCTATAGTAGCTGCCTTTTTAGGGGTGGGTACAGCGTTTTATATGTACAAGATCAAGCCTTCCTTACCTCGGTCACTCGTAGAAAATCGGACTGTAGCCCCTTTATATCGAGGTTCCTCCGGCAAATGGTTTGTAGATGAATTCTATGACTGGAGTTTTGTAAGACCTTTCATAAATTTATCGCTTATGGCCGCGCTCTTTGATAATAAAATAATTGACGGCGCAGTTAACGGGGTTGCACGTTTGGTGAGGCAGGGAGCAATTTTCTTGCGTACGGCGCAGACTGGTATTTTAAGATTCTATGCGGCGCTCATGGCTATCGGTGCTACGGCGATTCTGATTTATATTGTCCTATCGGCAAGATTTTAGTTTCAATACGATTGTGTTTATAGTAAGTCACGGGCAATTGTCCCTATTTATGGACAGATTGTATCAGCACCGCACACATTGAAGCCAATTTCATTGCTGCTACCATCTACCTGGTTGCCATTACTGTTGTTAAAGGTGAATACGTTGTTAGCATAGCCGCCATTATTGGGCTGATTTAGGCCAAAGCCGGCATTATCGATTGCCGTGTTTCCTAGCACCAGGCCTTCAGCGGCGGATATGCCGTCCTGGCCGTTATCTAATACCGTGTTTCCGGTTATTACACCCCCGGCGGAGATACCATTACCGCCGTTCAATGTCGCCGTATTTTCTTTTACGATTCCATAACCGCCGACGATGCCATCATCGCCGTTGCTAATGACATGTACGTCTTCAATACGGTATGCCTTTCCACCAACAATTCCGTCATCCCCCATTCCCCGCACAGTTCCATTCACAACAGTGATGTTTGTCCTACCATTTGCATTCACTCCATCACCAGTGCCTATAGGGCTACAGTTCACAGGGTTACCCGATGAGCACACTGTAGGCCCCTTGATCAGAAAACCACCAAGGTCCAAGGTTACATCATCAGTTGTAATCTCAACTGCAGAGGTGTTTTCATTAGGTACGGTTAGGTTGCTGGTTAGACGGTAGCTCCCGGGCCGGCTAATGGTCACCGGAAAACCGGGGGCGTCGCCGGGAGTGACGTTACCATTATTAGCCTTTGACTGGTTGATCTTAACCACTACTCCCATAGCCCTAATTGGGCTAATTAATGCCGCTATAAATACTAATAAAGCAACACAATAAACTGTCTTTCCCATGTTACACGTCATCTCTATACCCTCCTTCTCTGACCTGACCTCTTGTTGTGGAATCAGGAATCGGGCTCATTCATTTCACAACAGGGGCGTAAATGCAATTGTAGCAAGGAGTGGTATAGATTGTCTAGTCTTAAAAGAGGGTAAGACTTTTTACTTAGTAAGTTTATATCTTCAGCCGAAAGTTTGATTTAAGAACGTGAAGAACTATACCGGTTCTCTCAACCAGCGGTGCATTCAAGAAGGACCCGTCCTTTGCGGCCGGATTAGTCTCTTAATCTTTCCTGCCATAAATCACTTTGTCGCGGAGTCTATCTTGAGGAGTCGAAGGGCAGTCCAGAATACCATGCTAGACCGCTTACGGAGGTATAGCTATCTTACAGTTGTCGTAAAGATTTTCATTCGGTTTTATAAAAGAGTTGAGAGCTTATGTAGGGAATGCACTAAGCATTCCCTACATGATGTGGTTTCCTAGTTTTAGGCGTCAAAATAAAGCATGAACTCGTAAGGCACCGGGCGGAGTCTTACCGGATTGACATCGTGCTCTATCTTGTAGTTTATCCATGTCTCGATAACGTCCTCGGTGAATACATCTCCCTTGAGCAGGAATTCGTGGTCATTCTCCAGGGCTTTTAGTGCATCTTCCAAAGAACCGGGAACCGATGGAATTCCAGCCAGCTCTTCCGGCCCCAGGGCGTAAATGTCCTTATCCAGGGGCTCCCCTGGGTTCAACTTCTTTTCAATCCCGTCAAGCCCGGCCATCAGCATGGCGGCAAAGGCTAAATAACCATTACAGGATGGGTCTGGAAATCTACACTCTATTCTCTTTGCCTTGGGGCTCGGCGAATACATAGGGATCCTTATTGCCGCGCTTCTATTTCGTGCGGAATATGCAAGGTTGACCGGTGCTTCAAACCCGGGTACCAGTCTTCTATATGAGTTTGTAGTCGGGTTAGTAATTGCACATATGGCCGCTGCGTGCTTTAAAAGTCCGCCAATATAATGTAGGGCCATGTCGCTTAAACCGGCGTATCCGTTTCCGGCAAAGAGAGGTTCACCGTTCTTCCATAGTGATTGATGTGTGTGCATTCCGGAGCCGTTGTCTCCGAAGATCGGCTTGGGCATGAAAGTGACCGTCTTGCCGTACTTCTTGGCCACGTTTCTACATACGTATTTATACCACTTCATCCTGTCGCCCATATCCACGATCGGGGCAAATTTCATGTCAATTTCGGCCTGGCCGGCCGTTGATACTTCGTGATGATGCGCTTCGACCGTAATGCCCAGTTCCTCCAGCACCTTTACCATTTCCGACCTTATATCCTGTAGGGTGTCTGAAGGGGGCACGGGGAAGTATCCTTCTTTGTACCTGGGCTTGTATCCAAGGTTTGGCTTTTCGTCTCTGCCGGTGTTCCAGGCTCCCTCTACCGAATCCACGAAGTAGTAAGCGCAGCTGGAGGTTTGGTCGTATCTGACATCGTCTAGGATGAAGAATTCGAGCTCTGGCCCAAAATAAGCGGTATCGGCTATTTTGGTCCCTTTCATGTAAGCGGCGGCCTTTTTAGCGATGTTTCTGGGGTCTCGTGAGTATGGCTCACGGGTTATCGGGTCTACCACATCGCATATTACCGCCAAAGTCGGAGCAGCAGTAAACGGGTCTATTCGAGCCGTTCTTGGGTCTGGCACGACCAGCATGTCGCTAGCATGGATTGACTGCCATCCGCGTATACTCGACCCGTCAAAACCGAGTCCTTCCTCGAATGACTTCTCGTCCAACTGATGCGAAGGAACGCTGAAGTGCTGCCAGGTTCCTAGAAAGTCGAGAAATCGCAGGTCCACTATCCCAACGTCCTTTTCCTTGATCAATTTCAAAACATCGCCTACTTTCTGAGGAAACATTGAATTTGTTCCTCCTTTATTCTTGTTGCTTGGATTGCTCCTTTTTGTGGGCATTTTCCTTTGTCCTCCTGGTATAGTGTTATTTTAATTAAAATTTCATAACGCATCCTCGCCACGTTCTCCCGTTCTTATTCTTATTACTTCTTCCATACTTAGAATGAAAATTTTTCCATCTCCAATCTTACCGGTCCTGGCGCTGTCCATTATAGCGTCTACTACCTTTGTCACCATGTCGTCGGATACTACGATCTCCAGCTTGATCTTGGGTAAAAAGTCTATGACGTACTCTGCGCCCCTGTACAATTCGGTGTGGCCTTTCTGTCTTCCAAATCCTTTTACTTCAGTCACCGTCAGCCCTTGTACCCCTATTTCCTTCAATGATTCTTTGACGTCGTCGAGCTTAAAAGGCTTAATTATGGCTTCGATTTTTTTCATAAAATTACCCTCCTCGCCATCGTAAGTGCAAACAACATACCATATTCCAAATCCCTCTTTCAATACGAAAAAAAAGCCATTTTTTTGAAATAACCGGGACAGCAGGCTCGATTAATGCCTAATGCTTAAGCAACCAGGCTTAAAAAATGAACATTTAGGTTGTGTTATTGGTGCAGCAACTAATTCAGATGGAGCGGGATTGAGTAGGGTCTGTTATGATAGAACAAAACTTCAGAATGTTGGATTCGAATCGAAGACTAGGGGCGAACACCTGCTCGCCCCCTGAACGCTTTTTTACTTTCTGGCGCTGAATTTGAGGCCGGCCTTAACCCGGTCCCAGGTCTTGTCCGTTATTTCCTTCAATTCTCCCATCTTGATCTTCTGAGTAGCCGTCACCGGAAATCCCTCCGCATATACCTCTATGAACCGGGGCACC
>DATMAT010000075.1 GCA_035559815.1 Thermodesulfobacteriota bacterium | reverse complement strand
AAGTAATCTCCTTTTTCCATGTAAAATCTTTGATAAATGTAAAGTTGCCGGAGAATAGAGTTAACTCAAGAGAGGGCAAAAATGGATTTATTCATCGATAAAGGATACGGTATTGCCCGGATCCGCATAGAAGAAAGCGATAAGAACTATAACTACGCCCTCTGGTGTGAAGAAACCTCTGAATGCGCGGTCATAGACCCGCTCGATGCAAAGACCCTGCTTGATTTTGTAAAGGACCGGAAGTTGAGAGCAATGTATGTGGTCAATACCCATGCTCATCCCGACCATATACAGGGAAACGATGTTATGAGAAAGGCCACACTAGCCAAGATCCTGACCCACCCGATAGGGCGGGATTTTATCTCCTCAGAAAGCGAAGCTATAGACGAGGGTAGTACGATAGAAATAGGCAAACAAAAAATCATTGTTATCCATACTCCGGGCCACTGTCCTGAGCATGTTTCCTTGATTTTCGGTGAAAACGTTTTTGTTGGAGACACCCTGTTTCTTGCCGGCTGCGGCAATACCAGATACAGAGGGGACGTCGACCAGCTTTACCAAAGTATTGCATTCAAGCTTAGGGCCCTCCCTGACGACTATAGGGTTTTCTGCGGACATGATTATGCGGAAACGAACCTTAGTTTTGCTTTAAGTATTGAACCCCATAACGAGGCGGCTAGGGTTAAGCTAGACGAGGTGAGGTCTTCTTATAAAAATGGAAAGGAGCCGAATCCCACAACGATCGGAGAGGAAAAGAAATACAATCCTTTTTTCCGGTTTGATGTTCCTGAGGTAGTCAGGGAGGTAAAAAAGAGAAAACCTTCCGTCGGGGATGACCCCCGGTCGATTTTTAAAGAGCTACGTGAGCTGAGGAATAATTGGAAATAATCTGGTTATTCATGTTTTCTAAGACAATTGTCAGACAAGAATGTCTGACCTACCACATGTTATTTGTATAAAAAATAATTTAGAACAGACACTTTTGTCTGTTATATAAGCAGTATCGCCTAAAGTCCGAGGGAATAGAATATGGCCAAAAAAGAGCACATTGATTTCCTGAGACAAGGGGTTGATGTATGGAACAGATGGAGAGAGCAAAACCCGGACGTTATTCCGGATCTTAGCTGGGGAACTCTGAGCGGAATGAATCTAAAGGGAGTAAACCTGGAGGGGGCAAATCTGAAGCTGGCATATTGTAAGAAGACCTATCTTGAGAATGCTAATCTCAAGGGAGCTAACCTTTATGGAACCAACTTTGAGGATGCGATGCTCAAAGGAGCAAATCTGGAAGGAGCAAATCTGGAAGGGGCGCATTTAATGAGGTCAGACCTATCAGAAGCCAATTTAGCCCAATCATCTCTAAAAATAGCCAACCTAGAAGGTGCGAGGCTAACCGAGGCTGATCTTACCGGGGTAAAAAAGCTAACGCTTGAACAGCTTTCGAAGGTAAAGACGGTATATAGGGCAAAATTAGATTTATACCTTCTGGAACAATTAAAGGAAAAATGCTCTTACTTATTAGAGAGAGATAATCCAGATAGCCAATTTTAGCCATTATAATAATTTGCCTGCCTTTTGGTATAATTTCATACATGCCAACGAAACCGATCAGCGAAAAGTACAGGGCGCTTAAGCAATTACTCGACGAACGCATCGTTTTTTTAGACGGCGCCATGGGCACCATGATCCAGCGCCATAAATTAGATGAACGAAGCTTTAGGGGAGTGCGTTTTAAGGACCATCCTAAAGACCTAAGGGGAAATAGCGACCTTTTAAATCTAACCCGGCCGGAAATTATTTCTGACATACATCGCCAGTACCTGGAAGCCGGTGCCGATATTATCGAGACCAATACTTTTAACAGCACCGGAATTTCACAGGCCGATTACGGCCTTGAGTCTATTGCCTACGAGTTAAATTTTTCCGGCGCCCAAATTGCACGCGGCGTTGTAGATGAATTCATGAAAGAAAACCATGGACGGCAATGTTTCGTCGCCGGTGCACTAGGACCGACCAACAAGACGGCCTCGATGTCGCCGGATGTGAATAACCCGGCATTTCGCACGGTTACCTTTGAGGAGTTGGTTGAAGCTTATTACGAGCAAGTGAGGGGGTTGGTTGATGGGGGAGCGGATATCCTATTATGCGAGACTACTTTCGATACGCTTAATCTTAAGGCGGCTATTTTTGCCATCGAAAACTTTTTTGATGTGAATCCGGTAAGGCTACCGGTTATGCTCTCGGTAACGATTACCGATGCCTCCGGCCGCACCCTTTCCGGCCAGACCGTAGAGGCTTTCTGGTATTCCGTCATGCACGCAAAGCCATTGAGTGTTGGTATCAATTGCGCCCTTGGTGCCAAGGAAATGCGCCCTTATATCGAAGAACTTTCCAAGCTTGCCCACTGTTACATAAGTTGTTACCCCAATGCCGGACTGCCCAATCCTCTAAGCGATACGGGCTACGATGAGACGCCCGAGGTTACGTCGCATTTTCTCGAAGACTTCGCCAAGAGCGGATTTTTGAACATTGTGGGCGGCTGTTGCGGGACCACCCCCGAACACATACGAGCCATAGTGCAAAAAATAGAAAAGCTTCCCCCGCGGAGGATTCCCAAGACCAGCCCGGCAACCCGGCTGAGCGGGCTTGAACCGCTTAAGATAGAGGGGGATAAGGCGCCATTTATCATGGTTGGTGAACGAACCAACGTGACCGGGTCGCCCCAGTTTGCCAAACTGATTAAAGCAGGCGATTTCGATGGGGCGTTGGCCATAGCCAGGCAACAGGTCGAAAACGGTGCAAATATCATCGACGTTAATTTTGATGAAGCACTTCTCGACAGCGAGGCTTGTATGGCCAGGTTTCTCAACCTGATTGCCTCTGAGCCGGATATCGCTCGAGTCCCCATCATGATTGACAGCTCAAAGTGGTCGGTCATAGAATCCGGCCTTAGATGTGTCCAGGGCAAGTGCATAGTGAATTCGATAAGCCTGAAAGAAGGGGAAGAAAAATTCTTGGAACATGCCCGGCTAATCATGCGCTACGGAGCGGCGGCGATAGTGATGGCTTTTGACGAGCAGGGACAGGCCGCTTGTAAAGCGGACAAGATAAGAATATGTCAGCGTGCCTATAAGCTCTTGACCGAAAAAGCGGGGATGGATCCCACCGATATCATCTTTGACCCGAACGTGCTGACGGTGGCTACCGGGATAGAAGAACATAATAACTATGCGCTCGATTTTATCGAAGCCATTAAGGAGATAAAGGCCACCTGCCCCGGAGTACGCACTAGTGGAGGGATAAGCAATATTTCTTTTTCCTTTCGAGGAAACAACGTCGTCAGGGAAGCGATGCACAGCGCTTTTCTATACCATGCCATAAATGCCGGGCTGGACATGGGTATCGTCAACGCCGGAATGCTTGCCGTTTACCAGGATATTGATAAAGAGCTTCTGGAATTGGTGGAGGACGTTCTCCTAAACCGTAGACCGGATGCAACAGAAAGACTGATTGCATATGCGGAGAAAGTCAAAAGCACTGAAAAAGCCAAGTCTAAAGACGAGAATCAGTGGCGGAAAGGCACGGTAGAAGAACGCCTGATTCACGCGCTGGTCAATGGAATCACTGACTATATAGATGGAGATACCGAGGAAGCGCGTCAAAAATATGACAAACCACTTGATGTTATAGAAGGCCCACTCATGGAAGGCATGAAGGTGGTTGGAGACCTCTTCGGGGCGGGCAAGATGTTCCTGCCTCAGGTGGTAAAAAGCGCCCGAGTCATGAAAAAGGCAGTAGCCTATCTCGAACCCTTCATGGAGGCGGGGAAGGCCAAAACCGAGAACGCCAGGAATCAAGGAAAATTTGTAATCGCCACGGTTAAAGGCGACGTGCACGACATTGGGAAAAATATAGTCTCGGTGGTGCTAGCCTGTAATAATTACGATGTTATCGACCTCGGTGTGATGGTTCCGTGTGAAAAGATCCTTAATACGGCAAGGGAGGTTAAAGCCGATATCATCGGTTTGAGTGGTCTTATCACGCCTTCTCTTGAGGAGATGGTTTATAATGCGGCGGAGATGGAAAGACAGGGTTTTAAGATACCCCTTCTCATCGGCGGGGCTACGACCAGCAAGGCTCACACTTCTATCAAGATAGCTCCCCAATATAGTGGGGTAGTCGAGCATGTTCAGGATGCCTCCCTGGTTGTAGGTGTATGCAGCAGCCTGCTAAACCCGGAAAAAGCAGATAAATACATGGCGGAAATCCGTGCGGAACAGGAAAAACAGAGACAAAAATATGCTGCCGGAAAGAAACAGAGAAGCTTTGTTTCCATCGAAGAGGCGAGGGCAAACAGGTTTAAAACCGACTGGAAAAATATAAGAATTGACTCCCCAGGGAAACTGGGCGTGCAGGTTTTTGATGATATTCCGCTCGAAGAGATCGCGCCTTTTATAGATTGGTCCCCTTTATTCTGGGCCTGGGAGCTAAAAGGTGTCTATCCAAGGATTCTTGAGCACAAGGACTATGGGCCCCAGGCAAGGGAACTCTTTCAAGATGCTCAAAGGCTTCTAAAAGAGATCGTCACAAACAGGCGCTTCCGAGCACGAGCGGTCATAGCTTTGTGGCCGGCGAATAGCGTTGGCGACGATGTCGAGCTTTATACGGATGAATTACGTAAAGAGGTTCTGGGAACTTTTCATTTCCTTAGACAGCAGAAGGAAAAGGAGGAAGATGGTATATATTACAGCCTCTCTGACTTTGTAGCCCCGAGAGAAACGGGCCGTAAGGATTATATAGGCGGCTTTGCAGTGACTGCTGGGGATGAAGTGGAGGAATTGGCAGAAGCCTTCAAGGCTAAGAACGATGACTATTCGGCCATAATGGTCAAGGCTCTTGGCGACAGGTTTGCCGAGGCGCTTGCGGAGATGATGCATAGGAAAGTGCGAATAATATGGGGTTACGGACGGGATGAAGACTTATCTTACGAAGACCTAATCAAAGAGAAGTATAGGGGTATCCGCCCGGCGCCCGGTTATCCAGCCTGCCCGGACCATACCGAGAAGAGCCTACTCTGGCATTTGTTAGAGGCAGAAACCAACGCTGGTATATTCCTTACCGAAACCTTCGCCATGAACCCTCCTAGTTCTGTCTCCGGCTGGTATTTCGCCCATCCTGAAGCAAGATATTTCCATGTTGGTCAGATTGACCGGGACCAGGTCGAGGACTATGCCAGACGAAAAAATATGACTGTTGAAGAAATCGAAAGATGGCTTGAGCCTAATTTGGGGTATGAGAGAGGCGGTGCAATAAAACCAGTTGAAGGATCGAGAGAGTCAAAGAAGTAAAAATTGTATTCTATACAATATGGCCCTGGATTAACATTAAATTGTAATAACCAGAATTTAACCAAACAGACATGCCTTAGCGAATCGTTTCTAAGGAGAATTTTACTTGTCTAACTATCACTCTGGAGTAGGGTGGAAAGGCAAACACCTCAATAACACATCCTTCGACCAGGCTCAGAGCCTGTCCTGAGTAAAACGAAGGAATGAGCGGATGTATATCCGCTAAGATGATTAATGAAATAAAAACCGTTCATTCTGAGCACTGTCGAAGAATGAACACCTCAAGAGACTCCATCTTTCGATTGACCCTTCGATAAACTTACATCAGGCTCAAAGTCTGTCCTGATCACGTTCGATAAACTCAGTGTAAATTCCATGAAGGAACGAGTGGGTTTACATCCGCTGAAAGTGATTGTAGTAATGTATTGAAAGAATGTAATTTATCCCGACACCGCCAGACAAATCAAATCTTGATTATTACAATTTAAATTAATTTCTTGGCTTTTAGCTTTTGATACATTCTACGACACGTATTTTTAACCATAAGAGCTCTATTTTGAATACCTCATCAATATCTCCCTCAACTCCCTGGAAAACCGGGACCGGGGAAGTACCGGGTCGCAGCCGGCATTGGTTGCTTCCTTCTTCAATTCTGTCTGTACATGGGA
The DNA here is from genome assembly GCA_035559815.1 of Thermodesulfobacteriota bacterium. Lineage (NCBI taxonomy): Bacteria > Pseudomonadati > Thermodesulfobacteriota > Thermodesulfobacteriota bacterium. The sequence goes on along the minus strand of DATMAT010000075.1, from coordinate 3,816 downwards.
CAAGTAGCCTAGAATGGGGGTATCTTGTAAATCTGAGCAGGACTTGAGGTCTCTAATAGTTTGGATGGGATTATGGGTTTTGGAGTTGAGGTCGAATATAATTAGAGACGGCTTTTCTGATTGTAGTTTATGGATTAAACCGTTGGGGTTTTTTATGAATTCTATTTCCAGATTTAGAGGCTTTGCCGCCTCCCTGATTTTGGAGGAAAAAATCATATCATCTAAAACTGCTATAATTTTTGGGCTATGGTTTCTCTCTATCATATTGGCCTACTATTTGTAAAAATAGAGTGTATATTAAACATTCTACTTATTCAAAAAGGGTTTCAAAATGGGCAATAATCGGATAAAAGCCGTTTTTTTTGACGCGGCGGATACGCTTTTTCACATTAAAGGCGGTGTAGGAAATCAATACTGGCGCGTGGCCAAAAAATACGGCACTAACTCTACGCCGGAGAGGATAGAAAAAGCCTTTAGTAGGGCCTTTAAGTCGGCTCCGCCGCTAACATTTCCCCACCTTTCTCCCGAGGATAGAAAAGCCTATGAGAAGAAATGGTGGTACGAAGTAGTAAGGAATGTTTTTTCCGAAGCAGGCATGTTTGAGCGATTCGACGACTACTTCGAGGAGCTTTTCGAGACGTTCAGAAGTGAGGCCTGGGAGCTATTTCCGGAGACGAAAGATGTTTTGTCGTCTCTCAAAGAAAAAAGGCTAACGCTGAGCGTGGTATCCAATTTCGACACCAGGGTTTACGACGTGTGCACCGAGCTGGGCATCATAGATTATTTTGACTTCTTTGTTATATCCAGCGAGGTGGGATTCTCAAAGCCTTCCCCAGAGATATTCGAGTTGGCACTAAGCAAAAGCGCAATATCCGCGTCCGAGTGTATTCACGTAGGCGATAGTTTTGAACATGATTTCTACGGAGCCAGTTCTGTCGGGATCAAGGTTGTCCTGTTAGACAAGAAAGGAAAGTATAAGAACAGGGATGACGTGCACAGAATTGAAAGCCTAGCTGAGATTATGAAGTTTGTGGACGACGGCTATTAATCATATAACGCCTGATGGTTTTCATCAGTTATAAAGAGATGGAGAATGTGGTAGGGGCACGCTGCAGCGTGCCCCTACGGGTTTGGTTGCTTTATCATCCGGGACAACGGATGACGAGAATAAAAAGGGTTCCTGGAGGCATATAATGAAAACTGCAGCTCTTGCATTGCTCGTGGCATCCATATGGGGAATAACCCCTATATTTGAAAAACTTAGTCTAATTAAGGCTTCTCCCCTCACTGTAATGACTATTAGGTTCATATTCACGACTACTATAGTGGTCGTCATATCGTTAGTGACTGGCGGTTATAAGGAGCTTGGCGCTGTTGATGGCAAAACCCTTCTCTGGATAATCCTTGCCGGAATTTTAGGCGGGATCGTCGGGCTGTTCATTTACTTTTTTGCGCTCAAGCAAGACTTGACCTCGAGAATAGTCCCGATTGCGGCTACCTTTCCTCTTTTCACCGCGCTTTACGCTTCAATATTTTTGAGAGAAGCGATAACCCTCCCCCGGCTTGCTGGTATTGTCCTGATTGTGGTTGGATTGATCCTGATAAATTGGAATAATGTGGTGAGTAAACCGGAGTGAGTAATTAGGATCTAATCCTCTTCTTCTCTTTCTTGCTCTTTGGCCTCTTCGCTCCTGGCAAAAATCACAAATGCCATGGCTGGTCTTTTTGAGGACTCCCGCATGGCAAACTGAATCGTATCCAAAGTCCAACCCTTACCAACCCAATCGTTCAGGACTTTTTCTAGTTCTTCATCGGTAACGGTCATGACTTCTACGACTTTATACAGGGTTTTTTTCATAGGCTATTATTGGGATGATCGTATAATTTTTGCCGCTTCCTTGGCAAAGTAGGTAATTATAATATCCGCTCCGGCCCGTTTTATGCTGGTGAGAACTTCAATCATGGCCTGGGTTTCATCAACCCAGCCCAGTTTTCCGGCGGCCTTAATCATGGAGTATTCTCCGCTGACGCTATAGGCGGCAAGAGGATGGTCGAATTCTTCCCTGGCCGCTCTTATCACGTCAAGATAGGAAAGCGCCGGCTTTACCATAACGATGTCGGCACCTTCTTCTATATCTAAAGCAATTTCTCTCAGGGCCTCCCGGACGTTAGGCGGGTCCATCTGGTATCCGCGTCTGTTTCCAAACTGGGGCGTCGACTCAGCTGCCTCCCTGAACGGCCCATAAAAGGCAGAGGCGTATTTGGCCGAATAGGACATAATGGCCACGTTTTCAAAGCCGTTTTCATCCAGTGCCTCCCTTATCACTCCGACCCTGCCGTCCATCATGTCGGATGGTGCGATTACATCTGCACCCGCTTTTGCATGGGAGAGGGCTATTTGGGCCAGATAGTCGAGCGTTTCATCATTTGCTACCTCTCCATCCTTGATAATCCCGCAGTGCCCATGGCTGGTGTATTCGCACATGCAGACGTCGGTCATTAAAAGAATATCCTCCACGTTTTCTCTTATATTTCTCAACGCTCTCTGAATTATCCCGTTATCATCGTACCCCTCCGAACCGAATTCATCTTTATTCTCCGGGATGCCGAATAGTAGAATCGCTTTTATCCCAAGTTCTCTGGCCTCTCTCACCTCATCTATCGCATTATCGACCGACTGTCTGAAAATACCGGGCATGGAATTAACCTCCTCTTTTGTCCTCTTACCCGGCAAGATGAACATGGGGTACACTAGGTCGCTTACGGAGAGAGCGGTTTCTCGTACCATCTCTCGTATTAGTTCGTTTCTTCTTAGCCTTCTAGGGCGGTAGGCGGGGAAAAACATTTGTGTAGAATTTTAATTGGTTTAGTCTCCTAAAGTCAACATTACTCAAATTATAGGATTTCTAGGAAGGTTTAAGGAATTATATCAAGCGAAATTTTTACTGAGCTTACTTGTGTTCCATTACCTTGCTAAGGGCCTTTCTAAGAGATTCTACTTCAGAAAGCTCTATTTCAAAAAACTTTAGTGCTTGTTGGACGATATCCATGACTTTCTTATTGTGTAACTTATAAAACACATGCACGCCTTCTTGCCTTACGTCTACAAGATGATGTGCTCTTAAGATAGCTAGATGCTGAGAGGCGTTCGACGAGCTTAGTCCTAGCCTCTCATGAATCTCTTTAACGTCTTTCTCAGACTCGTTCAGGAGTATTATAATTTGTAAGCGGGTTGGATTTGAAAGAACCCCAAAAAGCTCAGACACCGATTTGATTATACGTTTGGGCATTTGGTATCTTGGAAGATAGCAAGTTTATAATATTATTAAAATATCATATGATAATAATAATGAATGAAAACTCTTTTCAGATTTACTCAACATGTCATTTCAACCTCTCCAATTAAATCAGTGTTCCGCTTTCTTGTTTCCTACCTCTTCAATCATCAAAAGGGGCTTGCATATTTTGTGGTTGGTGTCGTATGGCCTCGTGAATCTATATTTATGTGGTGAATTGAAGGACAATAACAACTTCGGACCTCCGATTCTTACGACCAGAGCATTCGCTGGAAGACAAAAGGGGCAATCCTGCTCAAAGATTGCCCCTAGCAGGAGGGTATGTGAAAAAAGAGAAGTAACTAATTGCTCTTTGCATTATGATATTTAAGCCTTCTTCTACTTTCTGGCGCTGAATTTGAGGCCGGCCTTAACCCGGTCCCAGGTCTTGTCCGTTATTTCCTTCAATTCTCCCATCTTGATCTTCTGAGTAGCCGTCACCGGAAATCCCTCCGCATATACCTCTATGAACCGGGGCACC
>DATMAT010000074.1 GCA_035559815.1 Thermodesulfobacteriota bacterium | reverse complement strand
GGCCTTCTTCCCCCACGCGGCGTCGCTGGGTCAGGCTTTCGCCCATTGCCCAATATTCCCCACTGCTGCCTCCCGTAGGAGTCGGGGCCGTGTCTCAGTCCCCGTGTGGCTGACCACCCGCTAAGGCCAGCTACCCGTCTTTGGCTTGGTGAGCCATTACCTCACCAACTACCTGGTGGGACGTGGACCCATCTATTAGTGACAGCCGGTTGCCCAGCCGCCTTTTACCCCAGTGTCCGTAGACACCGTGGTCTTATTCGGTATTAGCTCCAGTTTCCCAGAGTTATCCCAATCTAAAAGGTAGGTTATCCACGTATTACTCACTCGTCCGCCGCTCAGCACATCCCAGGGTTACCCCCAAAATGCCTGCGCTCGACTTGCATGTGTTAAGCACGCCGCCAGCGTTCGCTCTGAGCCAGGATCAAACTCTTCATGTAAACCTAAAGTGAATCGCCTGCTCCTTCTTGGCCCGCCTGCGTCTGCTATTTAATTTTCAAAGAACTTGTAGCTTGAGTAAGCTTAATACTTCTCGAGGGAAGAATAAAATTATACTTATGCGTTAATGCTTGTCAAGAACAAATCAGAAAGAAAATTAAAAATATCGAGCAAAATTATTTTAAGCATCTCTTTTTCTATGTCAAGGTTAGATAGTATAGATGTGTAAAGAAGTAGAGGCCACTGAGCTTAGTAGCTCTACCCATAGAGGCCACGCCTATACTATGTGCTCATTGATGATATCTGTGGTATCACCCGACTTTCCGGCGTATGCCGCAAGAAACGGTCAACACCTAGCTTGGAGAAAATTATCGTGGAGTATAACTGATGGGTGCCTCGGTTTTTTAGCTAAACTCGGAATGATAAACAGAGAGAGAAAATAAAACGCCTTGGTATATATTTCATCCTCCGTTGGGTATTTGGAGGTTTATTCTCTGGATTTTTACGGCCTTACTGATAGAGCCGGTCTTTTTCTATCTCGTCCTCGGAAAAACCAGCCTGCCAACCAGGTCGACCTTCCCATCCCTGTCCAATCGTTTGAACGAATACGAGCAGGGAACAGATTTCCTTCTCTCAAAAATCTGCAAGGCCCCTACATGAGAACCCCTCAACGGTCTACCCATATACCCATCCCTTATAGACGCCGTTTCTCTTTGTCTCCAGGAGCCTTTTCCCTCCACATATACGATGAGGATAATAAGCACGGCGAGAACCTTTGTCAGGACGAAAACCTTGAAATCGGCGGAATCCATCCCGGCTAGGCATAAGGCAATCAGAAACAGGATAGCTCGGAGCCACCTCTTCAGCTCTCGCTCCCGGACCCTCATACGGTTAAGAAAACCTGTAGTCGCACTACCCAGTAGCTCATACATAGTATTTACACCCCCGTCTGTGTTTTTCTTATACGGCTAAAACCCGGAGTTAGTTTTACATCGAGGCAGTCTAACCTGTATAATTTATTGGTTAATAAAATGTTCATTATAAACTCTATAGCTTGACAAAAGTTAATTATTAACTAATATATAGTATACCGATAACATTGTCAAGGAGAAAATATGGATAATAAACAAAATGGGGTGAGGATAAGGTTACTAAGACAACATTTAAACAAGAATCAAGAGGAATTCGCCTCGGCGATTGGGTATAACCGGAGTTACATCTCTAACATAGAAAAGGGAAGGACCCCGGTCACCGAGCGTCTTTTTCTGCTCATAGAACAGGCTTTTGGAGCCAATCCTGAGTGGTTACGGAGTGGCCTAGGTGAAATGTTCAAGAATAAAGTCATTTCGGCGAAAAGCGATTACCCTCCGGCAGCAGAATCACATCCTTTTAATTCCGACGACCTAAGGCATTGGCAGCCGGGTCACAATATCGGGCATTATGCCAAGGAGGAAATCGTGCTTGCCCCGGTTTATAACGAAGCCGATGCTGGGGAGGCTCTCCGGAATTACTCTTCACCGGAACCTATAGACTGGGTCCCGGTAAAGGCAAGGTGGCTCTCGGACCACATACTCCTGGTAAGGGTCAGGGGCGACAGTATGGAAGCCAATATCCCGGACGGGTCTGTCGTATTTGTAGATATGAACCAGAAGGACATCATCGACGGCAAGGCCTATCTATTGGAGGTTCCCTACATCGGGGCCACGGTTAAAAGGGTTTACATCGATTATCAAAAAATAATCTTAAAACCGGATAATCCGATGCACAAAGAGAAGGTATTCCCACTCGAAGCGTTGGAAAGGGATGAGCTCCGGATAATAGGCAGGGTAATAAGGGTGATAACGACTGAGGTATAAAACAACTAATATCGAATTTACTATAATTTTTACCGACAAAGCAATCCATATTAGGGAATCAAGAGATTCATAACACTGAGAATAGGAGAATCTCCTCTCACTTTTTCTCAAATAGGCTAGCCTCCAGCTTATGATGTTCGTCGTTGCTGGCATAGCTCATGCCAATGTATTCCCGGCTGGACAATAAATTATGGGATTGGTCTAAGCTCTTCTTGATGAGGCCTTGGGAATCGTAGCTGTGGGCCAGAACCACCCACACCCGGTTATAATCCTTGACACTGGAGTCGAGCTTTTTTACGCTGTCCTCATCCACGATATTAGTTTCTTCCGGGAATGGTTTCTTGACCAGGTCGGTTCTTTTAGAATAGTAGTCGAAGGGTATCTGGGCGTAGTTCGCGTTGAAAAGCACCAAATCCCCCTCGCTGGCGTTAGTGTCGATATAATCTACCATCTCTCTCCAACGTTCTTTGTTAACAGTGGAGTAACCCTCCCAAACATTAGCCAAGAAACCTAGGACAATCAGGGTGATTACGGCAAACTTGAGTTTTGGCCCGAGGTTTCTTATTCCTATCGCCGCTAACAAATAAAAGGCTAACGAGGCGACGATTGTGTATCTATACCAGTAGATCGGGGTAAAGAATTTAGAAATCAGGAAAGGCAAAATAACGGGGCACGATAACCATACCAATAGAAAATAACCCGTCTTTATGTTCGACAGATAGATTTTCCACCTGTAGCCCCGCATAGATGCAAACAGGTCTCTCCAATATATGCCTTCACCAAATTTTTTGAATCCTACCACTGAGAAGAAAGACAGTACCAGAAAAAGAGACAGTAACAGATAAGACCCTGAATACAGCTTAAAGGAGTTAATAATACTCTGGACCGAAGGCACCGGTATCCAACCTATTCTCTTTCCGCTCTGTGCTCGTATCACCTGTTCCATAAAAACCGTAACCCAGGGCGAGAATAGGACGGCTAATATAAGCTGTAGCAGAATCCATTTCTTCAAATTTAGTTTAGAGTCTTTCCTCTCTAATATGAGCTCAGTAAACGAATAAATATTCTGTGCAATTATTATGAATAAACCGTAAATATGGGTGTACATCAATAGAGAGCTGGACAGTATATAACCGATCGAATCTGCCCTACCCTCGCTTTTTAACATTCTCAGGAAGAAATACATTGAGGCCAGGGTGAGGAGGACCATTAAGCTGTACATTCTTGCTTCCTGGGAATAATAAATATGAAAATTGGATAAGGCCAGGATCAGGGCACTTAGAATTCCCGTCTCCCTGTCCGAAACCAGGATGCCCACCTTGTAGATCATCAATACCGCCAAGAAGCCGAATAGTACGGACATAAACCGGGTAGAGAATTCGGAGTCTCCCAAAAAACCGACCCAGTAGTGCAAAAGTATAGGATAAAGAGGAGGATAAGTATCCTGGGTGGTAGCCTCGATAACACCCGATAGGTTTGACTTGGCCATTTGGATGGAGAAGGCTTCATCCAGCCAGACACTCTCGCCACCCAGGTCGTATAACCTAAGAAAAAGACCGATGAGTAAAACTGCAGCCAGCGCCAATCCTTCTCTTCTTAATTTCAGCTTCGTCATTCTTTCGAGTGTCTATCTTAACTGGCTCAAGGGGTTCAAACTGTTCCGATCCTATAAGAATTATACCAAATTTTATTAGCCTTCATGGGGCGCCGGCCGGGGGCCGTTATTAAGGTCGGGAGGTAGTCCCCTTACACTGATTCCGTATCCAGATGTTTAGAGGGAGATTCATAACCGGTAGATTTTTTATAAATGGCAAATCTAGGTAATATTAGGACATACTTAACCCAAGCATCTAACCATTAATCAATAGTTATTAGATAATCGAGGAAAATGTGCTTCAAGGTAATAATGACATCCCCCCGATGGCACCTGAATGGGATAAACGCATTTTCTGCTAACTTGGCTCGAGAGCTTTTGAAGCGCGGCATCGAGGCCAAGATACTACTGACCCAGACGGACCGACGCAAATATTACCCGGGCATCGAGGTGCCGCTGACACCGGGCATACCGTTCGAGATACTGCCGGTAAGGGTTAAACGTAATACATACTGGAAATCCCACTGGAAGGCACTTAAGAACTATTTAGAGCAAGAGTCTCCCTGCATCTACCTGCCTAACTATGACTTTGGACACTCCTCTATCTGCCCTAGGCTTTCCAACCGAATACAGATTGTTGGGGTCGTGCACAGCGATGCCCGTGCTCATTATGACGCCGTTATCAGGCTCGGTCGTTACTGGGACGCCATAGTAGCGGTCAGCCGGGCTATAGGGGATAAGGTTGCCGGGTTCGACGAGACGTTTCGGAAAAGGCTTTTCACCATCCCCTACGGGGTTCACATTACGGAGAAGTTCCCGGAGCGAGCTCCGGATGATAACCGGCCCATAAAGTTAGTTTACGCCGGTCGCCTGATTCAGTATCAGAAAAGAATCCTGGATATACCGAAGATTTTAGCCTTATTACAGAAGAGGGGAGTACCGTTTAAACTCACCATCATGGGCAATGGGCCTCATGAGAAAAAACTACTAGACGAATGCAAGAAGCTTGACAAGCAAAATGCTGTCAATTTTTTGGGCGCATTACCAAACGACCGGATTTCGGAAATACTTTCACAAAACGACGTTTTCATATTGACCTCGAAGTTCGAGGGAACACCGGTTTCTCTCCTCGAAGCCATGGCTCATGGTTGTGTTCCGGTGGTTACCGACATACATAGCGGGATACCGGACCTGATAGAGGATGGTATTAACGGATACAAAGTGCCGGTGGGAGACATTAATATGTTTGCAGAGCGTATAGCCACACTCAAAGAGGACCTGAATTTACGTCGGCAGATGTCTTTTCAAGCGTATAGCAAAATTAAAAACAGCGGATACAACATCGAAGACGTGGCGCAGAAGTATATAGACCTATTCAAACACGTTACGGAAGAGGCAAAATCCGGCAATTACAAACGTCCCAAGGGCGTAATAGTCCCACCACGGTTTCTCCGGGTATCCCCGGACATACTGGATAGCTGGAGCTGGAGAATAACCGCGCCCATCCGCTGGCTCGGCCGCTTGCTTCGCCCCTTAAATTAAATCTAGAATATGACGACAAGCACAGCTCTACCCACAATTATATTTGGGTCGGACAAAACACTATTTACATTACCGGCATATCATCATTATCAATTTACCAACCATTCACCAGGTTCCAATCGACGATAAAAATAGGTTCTGTGCGCTTTGGAGCTTCCCCATCATGTGCCGGCTGTCCACTCCGCTGAATCAACATGGAAAGGACCCGGTCGGAATGCCAGCGTATCCGGTCTATCACCGGCTCGGCAAACTCCACCGTATCCCCCCACAGAATGCGCATTTCACCGTACGGCTGGTAGTCCGGCGCTAAAAGCCTCTTTACAGCCATGCGCTGGCCGGTAAGGTCTCCCCGGAATACTATGTAAACATTATCAGCGTCGTCGATGACCACCTCCGGACGGCTGATGGGGATGGGGAGCGTTCCCCCGCCCCGGAGGACAAAAGGTTCTGTCCTCTCGCTGACGTAACTGTGTCGCCACTTTTTACCGTCAAACCAGAGGTGTTGATATTGGGGAACCCCGTCCGGGTCATCGGAGTAAAAGGCGATGTGTGGCCGGCCATTACTGTCCACGGCGCTGCTGGCCTGGTTGATGAGGTTAGCCCCGGGAGAGACCGCAAACACCGTCTCGGAATTCACCTGGGTAATAGGCATCTTTAAGGGACGGCCCCTCGAGGTGAACCATGTCCTTCCCAGGTCGGGCGAGAAGGCATAGTCTATATTGATATTGCTAACGATCCTATCTTTTCCGGTGGCGTGCGTTCGCCAGACGAAGGACAGGTGTAAACGCCCATACTTGTCGAAGGCGGGGTGATTCCAGTAAGGATTGCTGGTCCATGGCCTCTGCCCCGTGCCTTTAAGGATACAGGGATTACGGTCGACCCAGCACCTTCTAGCCTCATCATATTCTTTTAGGCATGCATCGCCATCCCCGCTCACTCCCAGGCGGTAGAGAAATAGTAAAGGGCCGTACCCTTCACCTATCCTGGACATTAAGAAAGAAGGATAGGTAACTTGACCCTCTCTTACCCCGGTCATGGGAAGTTCTTCACTCCAGGCATCGATAGATAAAGGCCTTGAAGAACGACGATACCTGAGCGTATCTCCGTGTTGGTCATAGCTTATATGAAGAAAACCAAGCCTGTCTAAGCCAAGGCTGATGGAGTTGTGGGCGTCGGTGGTATTGAATGGGCCATGGATTTGGTGTAGCACGACCCGGTCGGTTTTAAGCTCCCTTCTAACTACCCACAATTCACCGTCTGCTCCATAATAGGCTCCAAACTGGAATCCGTCCTTAGAAACTAAACCGTGGTGTCTAAAAATAACAGTATTCACGGTGTTACTTGCCCAGCCTTTTCCGATCGGTACGATATTTGATGGACTTAGTTCTTTTGGCCGAGGAAAAGTGTACATAGCTTTCAACACCGCCATAACCAAGACAACAAGAGCAACAAGCCGGGTCTGATAAACACGGCCGGCTAACCTTTTCATGGCTGCAAATTTCAAGCAAACAGGAACTTAGCGGTAAAGCTTCCCGTAAAGACTCTTATCCAGTGACTGCTTAATCCCCTCACGCACATACCCTAAGATTGGCTGGAATCGCATAGTTTCGATTGCGTTATCAATGCGATGGGAAGGGTATTTTTGCCGGAAAGATAAACCGCCCTGTCTACCTAAAATGCGCCGCCGTTCATGGGTATAACTCTGTGATTTGGCATGATAAACATAAGTATGGGTAGCGATTGCACATGCAAATCCAGCGTCGGTCGCCCGAAAGCAGTAGTCATTCTCTTCGCCGTACCCGTCGGGAAAATTCTCTTCGTCAAAATACCCAATTTTATCTATAACCTTGCGTTTAATTGCAAGGCAAAATCCGTTTACCAACGGCACCCGTGGAAAAATCGTAGAATAAGATTCCATTAATTTATCCATATCGCTAACACTAAAACCAGCGGGCAATTGATTCACCGCGAAATCACCCTTTTCGTCAAAGCGTTCCGGAACCGACTGCCAGCTTGCCGCATTGGACAATGGACCTATAACTCCGATATCTGATGCGCTCTCGCCGCACTGTAGTAATTTTGATATCCAATTAAAAGCTACAACTGTATCGCTGTTAAGCAAGATAACATAATCACCGGTAGAAGCCCTTAGGCCGGAATTGGCGGCCTTGGTGTAACCCAGTGCACTTTGGTGGTGAATAAGAACGTCCCTAGAATGCCTTGCGACAAAACTCCTCAGAAACTCATGAGTTGCAGTATCCGACCCGTCATCAACAATAATTAGCCGATGGCTTGTTTGCCTTGAACCATCGATGGATGATAAACACTTCTTTACATGGTCGAGACGGTCATGAACGCAAACTATAATGTCGACATTCAACATTCCAGTCTTTTTGAGTAACGAGATGCGGTTCGCCGCTCCCAAGACAAATTCCTTATTCCGCCTGAATGACCTCCTCAGCGCTTTGGTCCCGGCGTTAGATGGAGAATTATGTCTGAATAGCTTGAAGCAAGGATGATTTCTAACGCTGATACCGCCCTCGGCTAAAAAGCCAAGCCTTATATCGTTTTTATAAGCAACGTAATTCAGGCTTAACTGATCCCTTTTGCTGCCGTTATCTATTTCCTTCCACCAATCATTCATTAGTTGAATGATATCCCCTTCGTTATGCTTTCTGACGATTAGGTTGGTTTCGGACAATCCTAGGTTATGGGGATAATTTTCTGACTTACAACCATTAATCTGAGCCATGATAATTTCCGGCTTGTCCAATTTCAGGTCAATACATTTAGAGGCCTCGTCGTAAATACAATCCCGGTATGGATGCTTGAATGTGGCCATGTGGCAATTAAGCGGCATTCTCGATATGAAATCGGCCACGTCCCCGACGATTAAAAGATTGGCATCTACCCAAATACTCCACTCATAATCCGGAAAATATACATGGGGATGCAACTTAACGTACCTAGCGGTCCTGGTCGGGTCGGCATTATAATAATCAAAAGGTATAATTCGCCAATTATGATGGTTACCAATTCGTTTATCCGAGAAACAAACGTAATCACAGCCCGGGGAGACGTACTCTGACCTTTTTAATTCATCATAGTCCCCGGATATAGCCGAATAGACAACAATTTTCTTTCTGGATTTCTTTCGACCTGCCTTACTTTCTAAACTGTGGCCTAAGTAATGGATTAACTGGACCGGATATTTTGCGATTATCTCTAATGGTCTAGTGATTTGCCAAGACCGGGATTTACGGATTTCAGAAATAGTTTTTTCATGTTTTCGGTTTCTTTTCCGTAATCTTCGGATCTTACCCTCAAATTTACGAAGCTTTAACTCCAGCGTGTGTATTTTATCATCGTAATTTTCCTTTTCTTGTTGAAGGACCTTGATTTGCTCCTTTAATTCACTAATCTGTTCGTTCAACTCTCTTATTTCTATGTCTTTTATCTTTTCCATGATATTAAGTGTCTTATGACCTTCGCTAACGCCCTTTTAACTTCTTATTTTGGCTTACATATTTTGAATAAAAAGTAACGCTGGCACAAAGGATGTTTGACTTCCATTATATATAATAAATCCTATAATTTTATCAAGGAGCGCCTAACCGAAACAGCGGCGCCCCCAAAATGAACAACAAAGTTCATAGCGGAAAATATGGAATCGATAACCACTGTTTTTATCGTATGTTCGAAATGAAGATTCTGATATATGGGCTCCCAAAATCGGGTACCACCAAGCTAACATACGTGATTTCTAAAGCCCTCGACCCACCGGCCGACATCATTTTTGAGCCTAAGTCGAGGGAGAGAGAAAGGGAAATTCCCCCAAATGTCCTGGCAAAATGCCTCTTCGGTTTGGACCCCGACCTTTACACAACACCCGAAAAAGTTAATGATTTCAGCGACTACGAGAAGAAAATATGGCTAGCCCGGGACCCTAGAGACATAGCCATAAGCTCGTTTCTCTACCAATGGTATCGGGCTCACAACCCGAATGAGGACACATTCAAAACAGCATTAAATAAATTGAAATACAAGGAGAGGAATTGCAAAGCAGTCCCGTTCCGTGAACTGGATAAATATAAAGAAGACGGAAGCATTAGAACTATAGACGAGTTGAGAGAATATCATCTGAATGTAATTAACGCAGTGGCCAAATTTGTCGGAAATCTTGGTTCCGATTGGTTCATCTATAAATACGAGGATATGATAAAGAATAATTTTAGGAACCTTAATAACTATCTGGGCTTCCCGGTTAAAGCAGATGCAAAGGTGCCCAAAATTTATGCTCGGGTATCAAGGTCAAAAAATTATGGGAATTGGAGATACTGGTTTACCAATGAGGACTTGGATTTTTATAAGGAACTTTACTCCGAATATATGGGTATTGTCAGGTACGACAATAATGATTGGCTAATTTGTGATAATAAAACCCTACCTAAAGAAATAGGCTCAGGATACATGGAAAATTTATTTTTTGGTGACACGGTCGGAAAAGGCAAGTCGAATATAAGAGCTTTTTTGAATGACCTAAGCCATAATATTAGCAGGCTATTCAGATTCTAGGATGGGCCTTAGTTGTGCGCGTCCAGCCAGCTAAAGCTATTTCGATGCCGCCAGCTTGGAGCCTAATCTCAAAAAAGCAGAATATTTGCCGTAAAACCAACGGAGCGGTGCCGTCAGCTTCCAGCTTCTTGATCTTCTCATTTTCCGGTTTGACCTTCTCAATCTTCTGCATTCTCTAAACCGGTTACCGTAGAGCTTGCCAAGACGGAACAAGGCGTTTTCAAGAATAAGCTTATCATCCCCATTGCTCATGAACTCCGGGATCATCCTTATAAAAATGTTGAATGTTTCGTCCTGTGAGCGAAGAGGGGCCTGTCTGATTGTGTTCTTATCGTGAATTCTGTAATAAAGTAACGTCTTATCCGCCAGAAATAAAAATCTATTTCGGTAGGCTGCCAGTGCTCGAAGTATGAAGTCATAATCATGCGTATACCGGTATTTATTGAATAATCCAACCTCTTCCTTGGCATTACTGTGAAAGAACATGTTCGAGCTCGTCACTACTATATTGTTCGAGAAAATTACGCTCTCAACAGAACCGGTCTCCATATAGATAGATTTTAATCGGTTATACCAGGAATTGTATTTGAATAATGGGTCTTCAATGACTGTGGAAGATTTATCTATGAATACCAAGTCGGTGGCGATGAAGCGGGCATCTTTTGATTCGGCTGTGTCTACCAGGACGGCCAGCCGGTCTCTATGGTAAACGTCGTCGGAATTAATTATAGAAATGTATTTCCCATTAGAAAGATTGATTCCCTTGTTGATGGTGTTAGGTGCATCTATATTTTCCTGGGTGTAATAGCGGATACGGGTGTCCTTATATCCCCGTATAATCTCATCCGTATTATCCGTCGACCCATCGTTTATTATGATAAATTCAAAATCGGTGAAGTTTTGGTTGAGTACACTCTCCACCGCTTCACCCACATACTTTTCGTGGTTATATGCAGGCATGATCACGCTGACTAATGGATTTTTCATCTTCCCCACCTCGAGTATTTGTTTGTCTTTCTCCTGAATCACCGTGTCTTTCTGTCCAATAAGTTCAATCATCTCTTGAACTTGCTCCACCTTATCATTTATTTCTTGTTGTTGGTTCTGTATAGTGGTTTCAAGCTGGTTTATCCGCTGTGTTAACCGCCTCTGCTCTTCTTCTAATCTCATTGCTTCTTCCTCTCTCTGTTCCAGAGAGGCCTGAAGAATCTTGATCTTGTGATTCAAACCCTTCTGTTCAGCCAGAAGCCCTTCTAATCGCTGATTCTTCTCAGTTAACGACCGCTCCTGGGCCTTCACAATAGACGGAAGTTGCGTTATGTCTAGCATGAATCGCTTATGCTCTGCACTTAATTGTGCCATGTACTCGGTCTTAAGCGTAAGTCTTTGTGAGATATGAAATAAGAAACTTCTAATTCTCAGAACTTCATCCGGCGACGCCCTCATCAGTTCTTGAAAAGCACCTGACTGCCTCCTGCCTATAGCCAGTACTCCCAGGCCGTGCCCGTGAACAAACTCAAAGTGAGGATATTTTTCCTTAAGCTCTTCCCATAACCTCCACACCCCGAAGTCACCCTTTCGAACATTGATGTCGTGAAAGAGAATAACCCCGCAATCGCTCATTTTCGGTAGCCATGACTCGAAATCGTGCCTCACCGCGTCGTATGTATGGTAGCCATCTATGTGGAGAAGGTCTATGGTTCCATCATTAAAATGCTCTAGTGCCTCGTCGAATGTGCTCTCTACCAAGCGGGAAAAACTACCATAGAGGGGATCATGATGTTCACTTAAGTCAGCTAAGACCTCCGGGCCATAGGAGCCCGTATGAGCATCTCCCCGCCATGTGTCAATAGCATAACAACTGGTGTTTAGGCTAAGCTCCTGAACAGCCTGACAAAAAGCGCAATATGAATCTCCATATTGCGTTCCTAACTCTACAATCACCCTCGGCTTGAGTATATCAACCAAGAGCATTGCAAAAGGGATGTGCTCATGCCAAGATGAAAACGGAGTTAATCGTCTAGGAAACGTAAAGATAATAGGATGGTCTAAGATGTTAAAATGGTTATGCATACTATTGCTCCCATCCTCCGGGTCTAGCCAAACTTAGACCCAAACATAACCATTGCGTTCGGTTTGGAAATTTAATATATCACCCCTAAACTGGCAGTTCAAAATTTTTATCGATTCAAATTCTCTTTCAATCAACTACACCGAAGCAGTGTAGGATATGGTCTTGCAGTAATACCGTCACGATCCCATCGGCTTAACCGGGGGGCATATTGTGTGGAGTCCTGAACTGCTAAGCTAATTTAATGTTCGGGTGGAATTTGATGCCGGGGAATCAATCATAGTTTCCGTCTTTTCTCTCGAGATCCCCTCCCCCACTTCAAATTTTACCCCGTTTTTATCGAATCTAAGAAGCGCAATCGTTTTGAAGAGATGCTGGTCACCTTTTTCATCCTTAACTGTAAGAAACTTAGCCTCATCTTTGGTATAAACTTCAGAAGAGAATCCGTTTATTACTGGCTCTGTCTCGGCATAAGAACTTATTCCAACAAAGGTGGTAATAACCGCAGTCATAAACAACGATAGAAGAAGCCGTTTCATCTTTTTTTCACCTCACTTCGAAGTATCTTGGCCGGTTTTATTAGACCGTTGCGACTTAGGTACCATGCCCAAGCCGCAACGGTTGCTGAGGAAGGATGGTGGTGTGATGACCTATATGTTAAGTTCGCTTTTCCTCCTTCTTGGTTTTAGGCTCGATAACCCTTTCTTATAACCTTAGTAGTCTCCGAGTGGGCTTCCGGAATCATCCTTTGTCGGCTCGTCCTTTCGCATTTCTTCCGGTGCTTGCTCCAGACCTTGTTCTTGATCAAATTCCTCGGACCGGATTTCCGACTCCGATGGGATGGTCAAACGCTGTCCAACGTGGATTGAATCGGGATTCTCAAGGTCATTGGCCCTGGCTATGATAATCCATTTATCCTGAGAGCCAAGATGCTCCTCGGCAATCTCTGCCAGGGTATCACCCTCTTTCACTACATATTCCCCTTCTCCTGCTACCTGAGCCCCCTGTTCGGCTTCAGCCAATGGTTTCTGGCTTTCAGTCTCGGAAGTAACCTCGGCTGAACCGGCATCTTCTTTCATGCCCGGCTCTGCGCTATCGGCACCAATGGGCTCCTCTTCCGTTGCCGCGCCCTCTGCAGAAATGTCGCCTTCATCTTTGAAAAGACTTTCGGAAGAGGCTTGGTCGTCTCCCTCGATCCTCTCGATGGAGGTGGCCACTCCGTTCTCTATTTCCACTTTGACCATGTCGCCGGGCTCAAGTGGGCTGGCCTTGAGTTCGTCCGCGTTTTCCAATGCAGTGGTGTTGAACGAATGGGTCATGCCTGATTCGTCTTTGACCTCTACAGTATCTTCTTTGACATTCGTCACTTCGCCCTTGATCTCGGTGGGCTTAGTAGCCTCCTGGTTAGTAGTGGGCTGCTCCATCTGTTGTTGTTCAGTCTCGGCGCCCTGAGGCTGGTCTTCCAAGGCAAAGGAACTCACTCCGGTAAGGGTAAGCCCCGATGCCACTAATACAGATACAAGCAATTTTTTCATTGTATCTTACCTCCTTGTGTAGGATTTTTTAGAATTAGTAGTTTGCAACCTCCGTGCCAAGTATGTTCGTTTGTTTAGTATCTAGTGATTACAGAGAGTTAAGGAATGAGTCTTTGGATTCAAGGAAGATAGCACACGTTTAACTGTGAGATAATGCACGGAAAACACAGTGGGAATTCCCACAAGTATGCTTTTATCTTTACTACTCTAGATTTAGTAACAGACGTTGTCGTATTAAATTTTTATTCAAGATGACTACTACTCTGCGCATGGCTATCTCCGAATCCTTCTTGTCCCATTCAGAAGGAAGTTTCTACACCTATGAACCTGTTCTGAGTTTAATCAAAGGATATGGTTTCTCGACGTGTTCATTCCTCGACCGCGCTGAGAACGAACGGGTTTTTACACTCCCTTCCCAGCGGATGTTAATCTGCTCATCCAGCTTGTCGAAGCACTCATGGTTCGACGGAATGTATGTTGAGTGCTTCGATTCCTCAGCATAAACTACGCCGAAAGGCCCATCATGAAGGAGGGGAACTCATTCTAATACTACTTCACCCCAGAGCGGAGACGAAGGGTGATTAAAAGACCCATGGTTCAACGGAGTTTATCCCAAATTATGCATGAAAGGGATATTTTCTAGACAAAAGTGCCTCCAACTATAGTAAAATAAGGGTGTTTCACAAACCTTAAGAGCTATAGAGGAGGCACTGAACAAGTGAAAAAGAAATATATCTCAAAAAAGAGGGACAGGCAATCAAAAAATAAAGGAAGTCTATGAGCAGTTCACCGGGAGTAACCTCACCCGGTTCGGGGGCACGGGGCTTATAAGGAGATTCTTTAAGAGACACCGTATCCAGGAGAGGATA
>DATMAT010000073.1 GCA_035559815.1 Thermodesulfobacteriota bacterium | reverse complement strand
TTATTCGTAACATTTGACCAAAAATACTGCTATACTTGTTCACGGGATGCCTCCTTCAGGTGGTTGTTTTGTTGTTGCAAATAAATCAATTCTACCTGTTGGAGCTCCCTTCCCTTAAAACCTATTTTGGACAGATATGAGCAAAAAAGGTAAATTAAAATCCTACCGTTTTACTTTATACCCGGCCTTCTCCCTATCCCAGGTATCAGTGGTTATGCCCTCTTCACGCAGTTTGTTCTTCTGCACCCTCTGTGTCCCGGTTTTAGGCAGGGACTTCATAAAACGAATAAAGCGGGGGATCATGAAATGTGGCATTCGGGGTTCGAGGAATTTGAGAAGCTCTTCCGGTTTTACGTCCATTCCTTCTTTTTTAACCACCACAATCATAACCTCATCCTCGGCGTAACGGCCCGTTTCCGCTTTCACTCCAATTGCAGCCGATTCCTCTACGGCAGGATGCAAACCTACAATCCTTTCAAGCTCAAAGGAGCTAATGTTCTCTCCCCTACGTCGAATATAATCCTTCACCCTGTCTACAAAGTATATGTAGCCGTCTTTGTCCATCCTTCCGGCATCACCGGTATGAAACCAGAAGTTCCTGAAATCGCTCACCGTCTTCTCGGGCATCTTATGATAGTAGTGAAGCATTATGTTCGGGATTCGCGGACGGACTACTATTTCTCCAACTTGCCCTCTCGGAACCTCTTCGTCTGTCTCCGGGTCGACTATCTTGATTTCATACCCGGGCGCTTCTTTACCGCAAGAACCCACGCGGAACGGTTCGCCTGGACGCATGTAAGTAACCTGCCCTATCTCCGTAAGACCGTAGCCTTCCATAAACTTTATGTTAAACCTATCCATGAATTCCTCGATAATGTCGTGAGGTGCAGGAGAGCCGAGAACAAGCTTTACTTTATGCTGCTTTTCCTCCGGCACGGGCGGCGTATTCCACATGAAATAGGACATCGTGCCGACCATATTAAATTTCGTAACCTTATGGTCTACCATCCATTTCCAGAATTGATTAGCGCTGTATTTCTCCTCCACAACTGCCCTTGCACCCCTGAGGAGAGCAGGATATACGGTTAGAACCATGGCGTTTGAATGAAAGAGAGGTAGGCAGGTAAAACACACGTCGTTTGGATGTATATCCATAACCTGTGCATAGTTGCCCGCGGTTTGATAATCCGCCTGACAAGGCCTAATAACACCCTTCGACCTTCCCGTCGTTCCGGATGTGTACATGAGCCGGGCATGGTCTAAATGGGTTACGGTCACATCAGGCTCGTCTTCTTTATGCTCATTCATGAACGTAGCGAACGGAATCATAGGTCTTGAAGTGAAACCCTGCGGGTCAAAGTCCTCGCTTCCGCTTCGCGTCCATACAATCACCTTTTCCAGTTGAGGGATTCTGTCCGCAATCGGAGGCATTCTATCGAGGTATTCTTCGGCGATGAAAAGTATCTTTGAGTCAGAGCTGTCTATGATGTACTGGAGGAAATCCATCTTGTAAGCGGTGTTAATGGGAACCATTATCCCGCCCATCTTCAAAATTCCGAACCAGGTGATTACGTAATCCGATGAATTGGGCATGTAGACAGAAACCTTTTCCCCTTTTTTAACACCGAGCCTCAAGAGTCCGTTGGCGATTCTGTTGGCCAGAAGGTTAGTCTGGGCAAAGCTAATCGGAGAATTGTATCCAAATTGAAGAAATGGTTTATCTCCGAGCTTTTCCGCACGTTCCCTGAGTATACGAGGCAGAACCCACTTGGTTCTATCCTCCTTTTCGTACCATTTAACATCGAAAGGACGGCGTCTTATCAGATGAATCGTGTATTTCAGGTCCTTGGGTTTTTTAATCCTTGCGGTCTTGGTCGCCATAGTCATCTTCCCTTCTTGAAATTTTAGCCACTAATGAACACAAATATATTTAAACACAACGACACTACGAAAAAACGTCGTGTTTGGATTGCCATTTGTACTTTATTTTCTACAGTAATAATTGTCAACATTCCAATAAGCTTTAGGGCGAGGCATGCCTTGTCTTTATTATTTGAATGCCTCCCTTGTGGGCACGGCCAACACTTGTTCCAGTGTAAGCACTTTGAGAAACCTATTTCCACCCTCCTCAAATATCTGGTCGATTCCGGCAAACCTTGCCGCTTCCAATGCCTTCATACCACCGTCGGTTACGTATTTTTCTCCTATAAGTTTTATTGTCACGATACCGATATCGTCCCTTTCCTGTACCGTAGCTGTATCCAGCACCTCCACTCGTGCCCTTATCTTCTCATGCTCCCCAGCTTTTCCGCCGGCGTAGAGCAACTGCACTATATCTCCAGGATAAGTGGGGGCGTCATGAGAGCCGCTGTTCATCCCCAGGTGATAAGCAAGAGGGAAATGACCGCTTGCTTCCCCTTCCGCTCTGGCTTTTACCGCTCCACCATAGCCTATAAAATTCGATGAGGGGTTATGATGCACGGAGGCATCGTTAAGCGTGGCGATCTGAAGCCAGCTAAAGGTCACGAGGTCAACGGCCTCATCGAATAAACCATGAAAAACATCACCTGCTTTAAAGTCCTCGAATGTTTTTCCATTCTCTCCCAGAAGCTCTTCGGGCAAATCATGATAAATTTTTGGAAGAACCGTTTTGTTAAAATCGATCTTACCGGGCTGGGGCTTTATGGTGCTCTCTTTGGGGTATGTTTTTCCACCCTCCGCCCGCACCAGCACCTGCCTCACATATTCGAGCACCCATTCTCCCCTTTGATTGTGAATCGTGGTCTTCACCTGCACCGACCCGTTTGTCGCCCCGTCTTTCCTGAACTCCCTTCCTAAAACCTCCGACCTTCCGTATAAAACGTCCCACTCGAACACCGGCACGCCATACCTCAAATCGCTGTAAGACAGGTTGGCAATAGCGTTGAAAGATATGTCGTGGACGCTGAGACCAAACCCAGCATTAAACACGAATCCCTGACTTACCAGAGCCGAGTCCTCGATCACGTATTTATCTTTCTTCTCCCTGTAGTCCGGGTCCCGGTAGCCAAGATGTGAGCTCAGCTCAAAATTTGCACCAAGAATCAATCCGTCCTTAAATTTGTTTATATATTCTTTATTCCTCATCGGGGTGATTTGAATAGCGCCGTGATGATAAATATCTCCTTCCTTGAAATCACCCACGTATCTTGAAGAAATAAGACCCTTTCTTTGCACAGAAATTTCCCTCCTCTATCTTTAACGCAAATTGGCACCAATTTACAAGAATGAAACAATACACGATGCATGATACATGATACACGATATATTTTTTATCCTGCATCTTGCATCGGTTTCTCTTCATCCGTGACGATTCGGGACAGAAAAACTTCTTAAATGCTACTCAGTAGCTGATGCGTTGCAACTTCATTGTCCCCCCGTTCACCGTAAAAGATTAGGGGTAAGAACTCGGCAATCGGTCACGAATGTGTTTCTTCGGCGCTCTTTATTTTTATTACCTCCTTTAGGTCGGGTACTTTTTCTATAACCTTTTTTACTATTTCATCTCCATCTATTTTGTAAAACCTCATTAACTCATTAAGAAGTGGCAAAATAGCACCTGTGCTAATCACAGCGCCTATTACTTTGCTTACCGTATCGCCGTCTCCACCACCTGTAGCAGCCACGCCCCCCAAGCCCGGTCCATTGATATTAAGAACCCGAATGCTTTCTATGTTCCTGGCCGGTTCCATGAGTTCCCTACATATTGCCGGCGCATTCTTGATAAATTCCTCAATTACATCCTTTAGTATAAATTTCGTATCTAGAACATTCTCTGCTTCTCTCATCTTGTATTTTACCTGAGCTTCGAGTTCCCCCTCTCTAAGCTTGGCTTCAGCAAGTCTCTCCATTGCTTTGGCTCTGAGTTCAGCTATTTCTAACTCCTTCGTATGGTGAATATTGGCAATTTCTCTTTCTCTTTCCACTTCCGCTTTTCTCTCCACAGTAAGCACATTCTGTATAGAACGCTTTTTTGCTGCTTCCGACTCGAGCCTTGCCCTTTCTTCTTCTACCTTTTCTCTCTCTTTTTGAATAATCCCTATGTCTCGGACAAGCCTGGCAATTTCGATGGCGAGCTCATTATCGATTTCCGCTCTTTCTTTCTCCTGCATTTTGTGGATTAAGAACTTCTCCTTCTCGATCTCCGTTTCTCTTATCATCCTATCTTTGCTAATTTCCGCCTCTCTGACGGACATCTCCTGCTTGAATTTAAACTGCTCCGCCTCAGAGCGCTTTAGAGTCCTGTAGTTCTCTACTTCCTTCATTTGCTCGGAGGAGGCAAACTCCCTCTCTTGGTCCAGTTTTAGCTTTAGCTTTATTGCTTCGACATCCTTCTGTTTTATGGCTACCTCGGTGTTCTTCTCGATTTCGTTGCGCTCTTTCATACGCTGGGAGGTCTGAGCGGTGATTTGCTTAAGCCCTTCTGCATCGAATATGTTATTGGGGTCGAGTTGGTCTTTCTTTGTCTGGTCTAGGTGAAATATGGAGACATCTTCGATCGTTAGCCCGTTCGAAAGGAGTGTGTCTTTAAGAGATTCCTTTACTTCTCTGGCAAATCCAATTCTGCTCTCGTGAAGTTCGACAAGATTCTTCTCCGCAGAAACCGCTCTAAGAGCCGAAACCAGCTTCTCTTCCAAGAGCAACTTGAGACTTTCCGCATTCAAGGAACGGTCTCCCAAGCTCCTAGATGCGGTCTCAATATCCTCCGTCCTCGGTTCGACCTTCATGTAAAATTCCGCACCTACATCCACTCGAAACCTATCTTTTGTGATTAGTCCATCCTTATTCACTCTCCATACCTTTAACTTCACGGTCTCGAGTGAAATCCATTTTATATTCTGGACTACTGGAAAAACCAACACGCCGCCATCTATAACAACACGCCTCCCCCCGAGTCCAGTTCGAATAAGGGCCATATTGGGCGGAGTCTTGACGTAAAACCTGATGGCAAGAGCAGCAGCGATAAATCCTACAATCAAAACTACAACAATAAGCGCGGTTATCATTTTTTTATCCCTCCCTCTAAAATTATTGCCGGGCATACCAACGAAGTTTCCATTCAACCTCTCACTTACCGCTCATATGGGAAACAGATAAAATGAATAGCGAATACAAAACTCGTCTTTACGAATGAAAATCACCGAGAATGTGCTACCCGTTTGGGACAAATGGGGATACTGAAATCGGAATGAACAAAATCAGATTCGTATGCGCTGTGGACGCCTTATTAGGTTTATTTCCAGGATTTGGAGGTTGTTTTAACCAATCTTCGTATAATGATATGACCCCAAAGCCTATTAGTTTTTTAGCTGTGGTAAGTGTTGTATTTATCCTCACCCAGCAAACCTCACCCCTGACTTCTAATACACCTGATAACTATTATACCAAGCCCTCGGTAAATTTTCGATTGTATTTATCCCCTTCATTTTTGATAACGCAAATGATAAAATAGTGCTATAAATAGGCGGGGTGAGGGATATTAGGATGGGGTAAAAGGAATATTAACCGCTTCGGTTTTAATTATAACCATATTCTTATCTCTATTAACTACCAGTCCATCTTTAGCTCAGACCCATCCACAATCCAATATTGACACAGGCGACACCGCTTGGATTCTTACATGCTCGGCCCTGGTGTTGTTGATGACCATCCCTGGTCTCTTTCTCTTTTACGGTGGTCTTGTTCGGGCAAAAAACGCGCTCGGAACGATCATGCAGAGCTTTATCATCGTTGGCCTTGTCAGCATTCAATGGGCGCTCATTGGCTACAGCCTAGCCTTCGGGCCAGATAAGTGGGGAATCATCGGGAATCTAGATTGGTTTGCCTTGAAGGGAGTGGGCCTTGACCCCTATCCCGATTATGCTGCCACGATTCCACACCAAGCCTATATGGTCTTTCAATTGATGTTTGCTATCATCACTGCGGCCCTCATCACCGGTGCCTTTGCCGAGCGAGCAAAGTTTAGCACATTCATAATATTCATTCTTATCTGGTCAACTCTTATCTATGACCCTCTAGCTCACTGGGTATGGGGAGTAAACGGTTGGCTTAGAAAAATGGGAGCCCTGGATTTCGCCGGGGGGACGGTTGTTCACGTTAACTCCGGCGTATCCGCTCTTGCCGCTGCCCTCATTTTCGGAAAGCGGATAGGCTATGGGCGGGAAGCTATGCCCCCGCACAATCTTCCTTTGAGCATCATAGGAGCCGCCCTGCTCTGGGTTGGCTGGTTTGGGTTTAATGCCGGGAGTGCCTTGACGTCAGGCGCACTGGCCACAAGCGCCTTTGTAGCCACTCATATGGCCACAGCAGCGGCAGCGCTTTCATGGACACTTATGGACTGGACATTCAGGGGTAAACCCACGGTCTTGGGCACTGCCAGCGGAGCGGTAGCCGGACTGGTCGCAATCACGCCGGCTTCGGGGTTTGTTGGGCCAATCTCTGCCATAGCCATAGGACTTGGTGCAGGTATTTTCTGCTCTGCCGCGTGCAACCTGAAGACCAAGCTGGGCTACGACGACTCACTGGATGTAGTCGGTGTGCATGGGGTGGGTGGAACCTGGGGGGCACTGGCAACCGGACTATTTGCCTCGAAGGCCATTAACGCAGCAGGGGCCGATGGGCTTTTTTTTGGAAACCCCAGTCAGCTTAAAATACAAGCTATTGCCGTTTTAGCCACTTGGGCTTTTGCCTTCTTTGGCACCTTAATAATACTTTCCATCCTCAAGGCCCTGATGGGACTCAGAGTATCGATAGAAAAGGAGCTTGAAGGATTAGATATATCCGAGCACGGGGAAGTTGCTTATTCCGGGTTTCAGATGATTCATAGTATTGGAAGCTCCGAGATAAGTGCCTTGGAAGAGGAAATAGAAGAACTCGAAAAGCGCAAGGAGATAATACTCACAAAGATGGGTTCGATGGGGACGGAAAGGAGAACTAATGAAGAGCATTACATGCCCGCCAGAAAGAGAGAAAAAAGAAAATTAACGAAGGAAAAGGAGCAGGAATTAAATACGCCATTCCGAATCATCGTGGAAAATATGAGCAGAGAAGAACTGAGAAGATGGTGGGAGGATATGTGCTACGAAAGGACAACCGAGAGACCAAAGGAATTTAACGAGATTTTTAGACAGCTTAAAAAATTCCATGACGGCTCTTTTTTCTTCAATAAAGGAAATCCGGAAGAACTACAAAAAAAATTAAAAATACTCTTACACGGATTTAACCCCAGGCTGAGGATAGAAATGGAAGAGGAATGATTAAAACCACAGTTTTATGAAGTAGAGTATTGTCTATCCCCTAGTAAAGACGTTTACTTTCCGGGCCTTGCGGATGTGTTTGTCCCTTTTTGCCGTGAAGACACCAACTCTTGTACTGATCAAAGTCGAGACGACATAAAGTCATAGTAAAGAAACCCTTCTTTTGACTTTCGACTCTAGATTCTACTCTTTAAGCTCATATTCTTTCTTAGCGCTGTGGTGTCGTTGTGGTTAAATAACCCGTATTTACGCATCAAACGGTGGTATCCGCCTCTGTGGCTGCGATCTTCCTCTTCTTTCCGAATGCCCATGCCACCAGTATTCCTACCTCGTAGAATATGAGAAGAGGTACGAGCATGAACATCATGGAAAGTACGTCGGTGGTGGGGGTAATTATTGCTGCTGCCATAGCACATACGAGTATTGCGTATCTTCTCTTGCTCCTAAGCATCTGGGAATCCACTATTCCCAACCGGGCGAGCACGAATACCACCAGGGGAAACTCAAATACCAGACCGAACCCAAATATAAGAGCCATGAAAAAGGAAAGGGCATCGCCTATGGTAGGAAGGGCCTTCACATACTCCGATGAGTACTCGGAAAGTAAAAACTTGAAAGCCGGTGGTGAGGCAACGAAATAACAAAATGCTGCGCCCAGTGCAAAGAATACAGTTCCGAAGAAGATAAAAGGTATCACTATCTGCTTTTCATGCTTGTAAAGTGCCGGGGCTACAAATTTCCAGGCTTGATAAAGGATAAACGGAAAAGCTAAAACCAGCGCCGCAAACAGGGAAACCTTTAGATAAGTGGTAAACCCCTCCGCCGGCCTGGTGAATATTAGTGTGCTTCCCTCCGGGAGGTTTCTGATTATGGGCTGCATGAGGATATCGAACAGCCTCTCGGAAAAGGAGTAGGTAGGAATGAAGGCGATAACCACGGCCAGAATGGACCAGAGGAGCCGTTTTCTCAACTCCTCTATATGCTCGATAAACGTCATTTTTACTTCTTCATTCATGGTTAGGCTTAAGGTTAACCAAATCTACTTTCATTCTCAATTAGATGAACATTCTCCGGCCTTGGCTCAACTGTTCAGAAGAGGATAGGGGCGACCCGACGGGTCGTCCCTAATGAATAAATTGAACAGGGCAACCTTAGGAATGCATGCCTGTCCTGAGCCATTCGACTTCTCAAGATAAACTCGGTCGAAGGATATGCATTCCTTACAACAAGCCTAATTAGCCAATTGCCTGATTAAACCCTCAGAAACAAGCTAATCAGGGAAAAGGGACACCCAACACTAAAGTCGTGCCTATGCCTAACCGCTCTAATTGACAACAACCTACGACTCAAATATATTTTTATTCCATTCCATCCCTGTTTTTCTCTCGGAGGAAAGAATTGAGGGTATTAATTACTGACGGTCTGTCTGAAGAAGGGTTAAACCTCCTCAGATCCCAACCGGAATTGGAAGTGGTCACCAAAAAGGGGCTATCCAAGGAAGAAATCAAAGAGATTATCAAGGATTACGACGCCCTGGTGGTCAGGAGTGGCACTAAAGTTACTTCTGACATAATCGAAGCCGCCGGGGACAGGTTGAAGGTGATAGGCCGCGCCGGAATCGGTGTCGATAACGTGGATGTAGAGGCGGCCACCAGAAAAGGGATAGTGGTGATGAACACGCCGGAGGCAAACGCCGTAACCACGGCAGAGCATACGATAGCGCTCATGCTTTCCCTCGCCAGAAGAATCCCCCAGGCGCATCTTTCATTAAAATCCGGGCTCTGGGAGAGGGAAAAATTCAAGGGGAGGGAGATTTTTGGGAAAACCCTCGGGGTTATCGGGCTTGGAAATATCGGAAGGCTCGTTGCCGAGAGGGCCATCGGTCTTAAAATGAAGGTCATCGCCTACGATCCATTTCTCACACCGGATGCTGCGGCAAAATTGGGGGTGGAGCTATTGCCATTAGAAGAGCTGGTGGAAAAGGCGGATATCATCACCATTCATACCCCTCTCACCTCCGATACTAAAAACCTCATTTCTAAAGAAACCTTCTCCCGCATGAAAAAAGGGGTAATCATCATTAACTGCGCCCGGGGTGGGATCGTCAACGAGCAGGACTTATATGAAGCATTAAAAGTCGGAACAGTAGAGGGCGCAGCCCTGGATGTCTACGAGAAGGAGCCGCCGGAAAGGGAAAACCCCCTTTTCACCGTCGAAAATAATGTAGTTTTAACCCCGCATCTAGGCGCATCGACGGAAGAAGCACAGACTAAGGTTTCGGTAGCCATTGCCGAGCAGATCGTCGACTTCTTTGTGAACGGAGTGGTGAGAAACGCAGTCAATATGCCCTCGATCAGCCTCGAACTGCTCAAGATATTGAAACCCTACATTACCCTCTCGGAGAAGCTGGGAAGCTTTCAAGGACAACTTTGCCGTAGCGGTGTGGAGGAAATACACATCGAATATAGCGGCGAAGTCTTCGACTTCAACCTTGCCCCGCTCACCGTAGCCGCCCTCAAGGGTTTCCTTTCGCCGATAATGGATATAGTGGTAAGCTACGTAAACGCCCCTATCATCGCTCGAGAAAGAGGAATAAGGGTAGTGGAATCCAAGTCTTCAAAATCAGAGGATTTTACCAGTTTAATTTCGATAAAGGTAAAGACTAGCGAGGGCGAAAGGCACGTTGCCGGAACCATATTTGGCCGCGAAGAGCCACGATTTGTCAGGGTAAACGGGTTCTCCCTCGACGTTATTCCCCAGGGTTATTTGCTCATCGGCGAGAACTACGATAAACCCGGCGTGATAGGCTCGATGTGCACACTTCTCGGAAAAAGAGGAATAAACATAGCCCGTCTCCACCTCGGACGGGAGAGCATTGGGGGTAGAGCTATAGCATTCATCAACGTGGATTCTCCGGTTCCGGATGAGGTTATCGGAGAGATATCGGAGCTTCCTAACATAATATCAGTCACACAGGTTGTGCTTTAAATGTTTGATCGTCTTAGTCTGCCCCAAGGGGTGAGAGACTTCCCACCGGAGAGGGCAGAAGAAATCAAAAAAGTCGAAGAACTTCTCCTGGAAGAGTTTTATCGCTGGGGGTATAGAAGCGTAATAACCCCTCTTTTTGAATTCTTGGAAACCATCTCCGTCGGGCTGGGCGATGACCTGAGGGATAAGGTTTTAAAGTTTGTCGACCCCTCGACAGGCGACGTAGTAGCACTAAGACCGGATATAACCCCCCAGGTTGGAAGGATTGTAGCCACCCAGCTAAGGGACTATAACGAACCGCTCAGGCTCTGCTACAACGGCCGGGTAGTCCGGTTTGAGGAGAAGGGAAGCGGGAAAGAGAGAGAGGTCTTCCAGGTAGGATGCGAGCTGATAGGGTCCTCTCATTCGGAGGCCGATGCCGAGATAATAGCACTTTCCGTGAAATCACTGGGGAAGGTAGGAATAAAAAAGACGGTGCTGGACATCGGACACAACGGTCTCTTACGGACACTGCTAGCCAAAACCGGAAATGCCCGAAAGGATATAGAAGAGGCGCTTAAAAAAAAAGACCAGGAGGAGTTAAGCAAAGCAACCGGGCAGGCCTCCGTACCCGGTGGAATTAGAGACACGATTCTGGCCCTTTCCGAGCTATATGGAGGGAGAGATATACTTCATAAGGCCGGAAAAATAAAGGGCTTGGAGAGATACATAACAGAACTCGAGAACGTGCTCAGCGTGGTCGATGAATTTCAGTTGAATTGTGAAATTAATATAGACCTCGGAGAGATAAGGGGCTTTAACTATTATACGGGAGTTACATTCGAGGTTTTATCAGCTAATACCTCCTCTCCTCTTTTGAGGGGCGGAAGATACGACGAGCTCATAGGCAAGTACGGGTATGACACCGCGGCCACCGGATTTGCCGTGGATGTAGAGTCGGTGCTCGGCGTTACCAGAACCCATCTGGAGAACAGTCAGATTCATTTCGTAGTCATCCCCAGGAAGCTGAGCTTAAGACGCGAGGCTATCCGTCTAGCCGAGTGGCTCAGGTCAAGCGGTTTCAAGGTTGTACTCGACCTCAACGCCGACTCCAATCTCCGCAAATTCAGGATAAAAGAAAACCACACTTCAAATTCCTACGGCGTGATTTTCCTGGAGACACCCAAAAAGATTAAGCTCGTAGAATCCAGGAGCGGCGTCAGTAAGGAATTTTCCAACCTGGAAGAACTTCTCAAAGGGGGCATCTGATTTTGCCTAATATAGTTGTTATCGGCGCTCAATGGGGAGATGAGGGAAA
This sequence comes from Thermodesulfobacteriota bacterium, assembly GCA_035559815.1. NCBI lineage: Bacteria > Pseudomonadati > Thermodesulfobacteriota > Thermodesulfobacteriota bacterium. The sequence goes on along the minus strand of DATMAT010000073.1, from coordinate 9,862 downwards.
GGGCAGGATCGTAGACCTTCTTGCGGAGAGGGTAGACGTAGTAGCAAGATACCAGGGCGGAAACAATGCCGGCCATACCATTGTGGTCGGGGAGGAAACTGTAATCCTTCACCACATCCCCTCGGGTATTCTCCGCCAGGGAAAGCTTTCGGTAATAGGAAACGGAGTGGTCATCGACCCAAAGGTACTACTCGGAGAGATAGAAAAACTAAGGGCGGCCGGGTATAAGGTAGACCAGGATAATCTCAAGATAAGCGACCGGGCCCATCTCATTATGCCCTATCACAAAGCAATAGACCTTGGGCGCGAGGAGAAGCTAGGAGCGGGCAGAATAGGAACCACCGGAAGGGGAATAGGCCCCGTTTATGAGGATAAAGCAGCCAGGAGGGGAATAAAACTCACCGACCTTCTAGACCCGGAATACTTTTCATCGAGACTTCAAATCGTGCTAGAGGAAAGAAACCTTTATCTGACCAAGGTCTTACAAAGAGATCCTCTGGACTTTAAGGCAATTTATGAAGAATACAGCGGTTATGGAAAGGAGTTGAGGCCACTGGCTACGGATACAGCGAAGCTCCTTAACGATATGATCTCCGACGGCAAGAACGTTTTATTCGAGGGTGCTCAGGGTGCTCTCCTGGATGTGGATTTCGGCACCTATCCATATGTAACCTCCTCCAGCGCCGGGTCGGGCGGAGCATGCACAGGCACCGGTGTGAACCCAACTAAAATAGATTTTATATTGGGAGTGGCAAAAGCATATACGACAAGGGTTGGAGAGGGACCGTTTCCATCTGAGATTCCCGGGGAATTAGGCGTAAGGTTAAGGGATGCCGGGGGCGAGTACGGCTCTACCACCGGAAGGCCGAGAAGGTGCGGGTGGTTTGATGCGGTAGGCCTTAGATACTCGGCCAGGATAAACGGAATTTCCGAGTTGGCCATCACCAAACTCGACGTCCTTTCCGGTTTTGATAGGTTAAAAATCTGCGTAGGCTACAAATACAAAGGCGAGTTACTGACCGAGTTCCCGTCCAGCACCGAGGTGCTCAAAAACTGCGCCCCCGTTTATGAGGAAATGGACGGCTGGAAAGAGGATTTATCCGCAGTTAGGACTGCGACTGACCTTCCCAAAGAAGTAAGACATTACTTAGAAAGAATAGAAGAAACCTCGGGAGTTCCCATCTGGATCGTTTCCCTCGGGGCGGCAAGAGAGAGGGTGATTTTTCTCAAGGATGTGGCTTTTTAGCAAAATTACTGCTTACCTCATCTTCTAGCTAATTAAGGACCCTTGCTTTCCACCCTCTTCGCTTCAATCTCGTTAATAAACTTATAACCTTCGGTACTATATTCTCTTCTATATACCCCCAACACCTTGACCAGGTCCCCCTCCGCCACCGGAATGTCTCCTAGTGCGAATACATTGACAAAATTACCATCCTCATCCGCTAGCTTAAAGCCGGTGTACGGAATTTGCACATCCCCCTCGTTGACCGTATCCAGTCTTAAATCCCAGACCTTACCTTCCACTATCACCCCGGCGCTGTCGTACGCTATCGGATTTGTCAAAATGCTTGTTATGTCTACCTCTTTGGCGGGTAACGAAGTATTTGGATTCTGCCACTCATGGGAACATCCAAAAAAAGCCGAAGTGATGGCCAGGAAGAAAATTATGAACGTTCTTTCTCTCATACAAAATAACCTCCAAAACGGTAATAGGCAGGGGTGGGACGAATTACACCTCTTTTTGTCTTGTCTCGTAAGCCTCGATGATCTGTTTGACCAGAGGATGCCTCACCACGTCCCTTTTCGAGAAATATACGAAGGCTATCCCATCAATCCCTTTGAGGAGCGACTCGGCCTCCAGAAGGCCCGATTTTTCATTCTTACCCAGGTCAACCTGGGTAGCATCTCCGGTGATTACCGCCTTCGAGCTAAACCCCAGGCGGGTTAGAAACATCTTCATCTGCATGGCCGTTGTGTTTTGAGCCTCATCCAGTATCACAAAGGCGTCGTTAAGCGTTCTTCCCCTCATGAATGCCAGCGGCGCTATTTCAATAGCTCCCTTCTCGATCAACCTGGTTGCTTTATCCAGGTCCATCATATCATAAAGGGCGTCAAAAAGCGGTCTCAAGTAAGGATCGACCTTCTGATACAGGTCTCCGGGCAAAAATCCCAGCTTTTCTCCGGCCTCCACTGCCGGTCTAGTGAGAATTATTCTGTTGACTTCACGGGCTATGAATGCGGAGACGGCCATAGCCATCGCCAGGTAGGTTTTTCCGGTTCCGGCCGGACCTATGCTGAAGGTTATGTCGTGCTTGCGAATGGCCTCTACGTATAGTTTCTGGGCCAAGCTCTTTGGAGCGATTACCCTCTTTCTGGTCGAGATACAAACCGTGTCCAGGAATATGTCTTCGAGTGGGATTTTATCCTCGTTGACTATACCAGCAGCGAGTTCGATGTCCCCCGGGTCGAGGGAATACCCTTTCGATATGAGGCGATAAATCTCGCTCAGAAACCTTTGCGCTGACTCGACCTCTTCCGTCTCACCCATGACGCTCAGCTTTCCACCCCGGGAATAGATTTTGACTTTAAACAGGCTCTCTATTTCTTTAAGGTTCTCGTTGTGCTCTCCATAAAGCTGTTTGAGCACCCCGTTATCCTCGAAGTTGAGTTCCCTGGTTACTCCGTTCCCTGCTCCTGTGGTCTCCTGCATTTATATGTATAACCCCTCCTGGTCGCTTATTTTTTCAACAATAGATTTCTATTCGTTTGGAAGTTTAAAAGAGAAAGGAAATATATTAAGGAGATACTCATTCTCTCTTTATATAAAAATGGTGAAAATTAATACAGCGAAAGCCCCCTTCACAATTTTACTCTCGGGTACAGTAGAGCGTTCAGGCGTCATCGAGTTTGTCTAAATCCAGTATACCAAAAAACAAGCAAAAAGACAGGATTTATCTATCTTCTTAACTGGACTTTAATGAAATTTTAACCGTAGCGCCGGATAGATGCAAACACCTCCCCTTCTACGAAATCGAACGATTTGGGCACGTCCATCGGCTGCCCCTACTTTAAGCCTCATTCTCCGAGTAAAATTGAATGGTAAAGAAAAAGCTAAGGAGAACACCCAAGATGAAGGACGTTGGCGAGAAACTGGATACACTAAGGGTAGCAACCGCTGAGGCCCATATAAAGGTCGAAGAAGATACCATAAATACGGTCAAAGCCGGGAGAGTGCCCAAGGGAGACGTGCTGGATATAGCCCGTGCCGCCGGCATTCTGGCGGCCAAGAGGACCTCGGAGCTGATTCCTTATTGTCATCAGGTTCCCTTGGATTGGGTATCGGTAGATTTCGAAATCCTGGAGGGGATGATACTGGTCAGGGCTCAAGCAAAGGCCCTTTGGAGAACCGGAGTGGAGATGGAAGCTCTCACCGCGGCTACAATCGCCGCCCTGACCGTATACGACATGCTAAAGCCTATAGACTATTCACTAGAGATCGTCTCGGTAAAACTTATAGAAAAACGCGGCGGAAAAAACGACTGGAAAGAAAATTTCAGGACCCCGCTCAAGACCGCCGTGCTCGTCCTTTCGGACAGTGTTTCTCAGGGGAAAAAGGAAGACAAGTCCGGAAAAACCATAATCGAAAAGCTAGAGAAAGAGCCGGTGGAAGTCGTGGAATATAGAATTTGGCCCGATGACTTTGAGACCATAAAAAGAGAGCTGATAAGGCTTTCGGATGTAGAGGGGGTCGACCTAATTTTAACGACTGGCGGTACCGGGCTCAGTCCGAGGGATGTGACAGTCGAGGCTACTAAAGAGGTTATAGAAAGGGAGGTCCCGGGGATCTCCGAGGCCGGGAGGATATATGGGTTTAAGAGAACCCCCCACGCCATGCTTTCTAGGGGTGTCTCCGGTATAAGAGGAAAGACTATGATTATAAACCTTCCCGGAAGTTCGAGAGGGGTTGCCGAATCCATGGATGCATTATTTCCCTGGGTGCTTCACTCTTTCCGGATTTTGAGAGGGGGCGGCCACGAAAAAAGGAAGACACAATGACCCAATAATCCACCAAACCTCGCACCGGGTATTAAACGGCCGGTGGTTAATTCCTTCAGGCAGACTACTGTTTAATTTAACTTAGTTCTCTATATATGCTACCCTCTTCTACCTAAAGCTCATGCTACCACCGGAAACATGAGAATAATGAAAGGAAAAAACTCTAACAAGATAGTGATCGGAAGAAGAGACAAGATTGACCTTCCAGAACTCTCTCTATACGACGTCGATGCCAAGATAGATACCGGCGCCTATACATCCTCCATCCATTGTCGTAACATAAAGGTCATAGAAAAGGACGGGGTAAAAAAAATCAGGTTTAATCTGTTTGACCCTACTCATCCTTCCAAGGGCAACAAAAGGATTACCTTGCCAGTTCACGCAAAAAGAAGGATCAAAAACTCATCCGGACAGGCCGAAGAAAGGTACATAATCAAGACTCAAATTTTATTGTTTGGTCAGGTCTTCGATATAGAGCTATCTTTAACCGACCGGTCTAGGATGGAATATCCGTTACTTCTCGGTAGAAAATTACTAAGCAACCGTTTTATAGTAGACGTGGCCGAGGCCAATTTATCATACAAAGAGAAACTAAGGAGGGGGAAAACATGAAGATTGCGGTGCTCTCGCGAAATGGAAAGCTTTACTCCACCAGAAGGTTAATCGAGGCGGCGAGGGGAAAGGGGCACGAGGCAGAGATTATTGATTTCTTAAAATGCTACTTCGTCATAGAAAAGGGTAATCCGGAGATATATTATCAAGGCACGAAGCTGACCGGAATCGATGCCGTAATCCCCAGAATTGGCGCCTCCAGGACCTTTTACGGAACCGCCGTGGTCAGGCAATTCGAGATGATGAACGTATTTTGTGCCAATGAATCACAGGCTATCACCAGGTCGCGGGACAAGCTAAGAACCACACAAATTCTTTCTCGTGAACGTATCGGCATCCCGGTGACGGCTTTCGCCTCAAGCCCTTCCGACATCAACCATCTCATAGAGGAGGTGGGTGGAGCACCTTTAGTTATAAAACTATTGCAAGGGACACAGGGAATCGGCGTAGTTCTTGCCGAAACCAAGAAAGCGGCCCAATCGGTCATAGAGGCTTTTTACGGCGTGGATGCAAACATGCTCATTCAGGAATACATAAAAGAGTCAAAAGGAGCGGACATTAGAGCCTTTGTGGTCGGCGGCGAGGTAATAGGCGCGATGAAAAGGCAAGGGGCTAAAGGCGAATTTCGCTCTAACATACATCGCGGCGGCAGCGCGAATGAAATTAAACTAAGTAAAGAAGAAGAAACAACCGCCATCAATGCGGCAAAGGTTTTAGGGCTCAATATCGCCGGTGTGGATATGCTTCAATCAGCACGGGGGCCGCTGATAATGGAAGTCAACTCGTCTCCGGGCCTCGAAGGAATCGAGAAAGCTACAAACATCGATATCGCCGGTAAAATCATCGAGTTTATCGAAAAGAACGTCCATAACCGAGAAATGATACGGGATAAAATAAACGTTTAATAAGACGCCATCTTAGATTTTCAAGAGATACTATCCGTTCATACTGAATACCATGACTTAGTCAACGATACCTCCTTAGTTCTGAGTGGTAAGCTTGTCAATAATCCCGTTCGTCCTGAGCCCAGTCGAAGGGCGAACTCCTTACGTTCTAAATTCATACTTCGACAGTATGAGCGGATTTACATCCGCTGGTAAAGAGGAATAAAAATGCCCGTTCATACTGAACCCTGAGCATCGTCGAAGCCTGTCCTGAGGAAGTATCAATAATCATTCTGACATCTTTCGACAAGCTCAAGATGAACGGTTTTTAATCTCACTACATACCTGCTCCAGCCTTTTTACAACCTGTAGATTCTGCTTTGTGTAATTAATATCAATCCCTTGTGAGTCTTCTAAGGGCCTCTAAGTATTTTTCGGATGTTTTCTCCACAATCTCCGCAGGCAGCCGGGGAGCTGGGGGTTTCTTATCCCAGTTTATAGACTCCAGATAATCCCTCACGAATTGCTTATCAAAGCTCTTTTGCGGCCCGCCGGGCCGGTATTCATCCTTTGGCCAAAACCTTGAAGAATCAGGCGTGAGAAGCTCATCGATCAGGATCAATTGACCTGATTCTTCTTCGACGCCAAATTCAAATTTTGTATCTGCAATGATGATACCCTTTCCCTCCGCAATATCACGCGCCATTAAGTAAATAGCAATACTGGTCGTTTTTACCCGTGCCGCTAAATCCCCGCCCAGAATCTCGACCGTTCTTTCAAATGGAATGTTTTCATCGTGTGTGCCCTCTTCGGCCTTGGTCGAGGGGGTAAAGATGGGGCTCTCCAGCTTGGATGATTCCAAAAGACCATGAGGCAAGTGAATCCCGCAAATGGCCCCGGTTTTCTGATAATCCTTCCACCCGGAGCCGGAGATGTAGCCTCTTACTATGCATTCCACCGGAAGCGGTTTGGTTTTCTTTACCAGCATGCTTCTTCCTTCGAGTACGTCCCTATGCTTACGAAACGCCCTCGGATAGTCGTCGATTTCAGTAGAAATGAGGTGATTTGCTATTATGTTCCTCGTTTTCTCAAACCAGTACTTCGAGATCTGGTTGAGCACCTTCCCTTTCTCCGGAATTCCGTCCGGCAAAACCACATCAAAGGCGGATATACGGTCGGTAGCCACAATCAGAAGCTTGTCCCCCAGGTCGTATATGTCCCTTACCTTACCCCTTCTTGGCGGTGGCAACCCCGGAAATTCCGTAGTCATGACCACTTTCTCTCGTTCCATCCAGATCTCCTTATCCGTTCCTGTATTATGACCGAACAGAAACCCGAACTATTATAAGCGAAGGAAACGTTTATTAAAATAACATATAGTATTTCGTAGGGGCGACCGGCCCGGTCGCCCCTACAGAATGGGTTTACCGTTTGTTTTATGGGTAACTAAGACGGCCATCCTGGAAGCAGCATATAAAGACACAAGATTTTATGACTCTATAGATATACGCACGGAATCAGCTTAGGCCTCGGCGTAACCGGCGTAACCTTCTTCTTGACAGCCTCCATTTTATCTAAGTAGAATAAAGGTTTACCATGTCTAGAGCGCGTAGCTCAGGGGGAGAGCGCTTGCTTGACGCGCAAGAGGTCGCAGGTTCAAATCCTGCCGCGCTCACCATGTAAAGAAACTCAGCCACTAGATAATTGTGGACAGTGGACCATAGAACATCAGTGGAGCTAATTGACATAGATGCAGTATGCAGGATTTATTTAAACAATCATCTTGCATCATGAATCCTCTATCCTGCATCATCAAAAGACATGAGCGAGGTACGAATAAAACTCCCGGACGGAATAGAGAAAACCTTTCCTAAGGGCACTTCTATCGGGGAAATATTCCGGTCAGTTGGAATCGAGGACAGCGTAATCGGGGCCAAGGTTGACGGCAAGCTGGCGGACTTCTGGTTCGAGGTAGAATCTGATGCCACGGTCGAGCCGGTCTCCTCAAATTCGCCGTCAGGGCTCGACCTTATAAGACATACGGCTGCTCACGTAATGGCGGAGGCAGTCCAGGACCTTTTCCCGGAGGCCAAGGTCACAATCGGCCCGGTAATCGAGAACGGTTTCTACTACGACTTTGATTTCCCCCGCGGGTTCGTCCCGGAGGATTTAGAGAAGATCGAGTCCAGGATGAAGGAGATCGCTGAAGAAAACAAACCTCTAATCAGGAAAAAGGTGTCCAGGAAAGAGGCACTAAAGACCTTCGAGCAAGACGGAGAGAGGTATAAGGTTGAGATCATTAACGACCTGCCTCCTGACGAGCAAATAACCATTTATGAGCAGGGCAAATGGTATGACCTCTGCAGAGGACCTCATGCCCCTTCAACCGGTTTTGTAAAAGCCTTTAAGCTCCTGAGCATTGCCGGAGCGTATTGGCGGGGTGACGAGAGAAACCCCATGCTTCAGAGAATCTACGGAACAGCTTTTACCAACAAAAAAGACTTGGAAGACTACCTAAAGAAACTGGAAGAAGCCAAAAAACGGGACCATAGAAGATTGGGCAAAGAATTAGACCTCTTCAGTATTCAGGAAGAAATCGGGCCGGGTTTGGTGCTCTGGCACCCCAAGGGGGCCAGGATAAGGCGCATCATCGAGGATTTCTGGCGAAAGGAGCATGAGAGCCGAGGTTATGACATTCTTTTCACACCTCATTTAGCTAAACTCGACCTGTGGCGCACCAGCGGGCACCTCGACTTCTACCATGAGAACATGTATTCCCCAATGGAAGTAGAAAACTCCCAATACCAGATTAAACCGATGACCTGCCCCTTTCACATCATGATCTACAAGTCGAGAATCAGGAGTTACCGGGACCTGCCGCTTCTCTGGGCGGAAATCGGAACGGTCTACCGCTATGAGCGATCGGGTGTCCTGCACGGACTCTTAAGGGTAAGAGGGTTTTCCCAGGATGACGCACATATATTTTGCCGTCCCGACCAGACCGAGGAAGAGGTTCGTAAGGTGCTCGATTTAACCGTTTTTTTTCTCAAAACATTCGGTTTTGAAGACTATGAGGTTTATCTCTCTACCCGTCCGGAGAAATTCGTGGGCAACGTAGAGAACTGGGATAAGGCCACAGAGGCACTACAAAACGCCATTAAGGCCAAAGGGCTCGACTACCAGGTGGACGAGGGCGGGGGCGCCTTCTACGGACCCAAGATCGACCTCAAAATAAAAGACGTCTTGGGGAGAGCTTGGCAGTGTTCTACGGTTCAGGTAGATTTTAACCTTCCCCAAAGATTTGAAATGAGCTTCGTGGGAGACGACAACAGACGCCATACACCGATAATGATACATCGGGCCATCTTCGGGTCGTTCGAGAGGTTTTTCGGAATTCTGATCGAGCATTACGGAGGGGCATTTCCGCTCTGGCTTAGCCCGGTCCAGGTTCGTGTGGCCACTATCGGCGAGGAGCAGGTTCAGTATGCGGAAACCGTGTGCGAAGCCCTAAAAAAGAATATGATTAGGGTGGAAAAAGATTTTCGAAACGAGAAACTGGGGCTTAAAGTAAGAGAAGCCCAGCTTGAGAAGATTCCTTACCTCCTGGTCATAGGCAATAAGGAAGGGGAGACACAAACGGTCGCACCCAGGAGGCTAGGCGGGAAGAACCTCCCTTCTATGTCGGTTGAGGAATTCTTGAGCCTGGTCGAAAAAGAAAACGATCCCTACAGGTGGAAAGAGGAATCGGAAATCAAAGATAAAGGACAGGTGGAAGAGTCATAGCTAAGGAACCGGAAGTTCGAGTAAACCAAAGAATAAAGGCAAGAGAGGTTAGAGTGGTAGCGGCAGACGGCAAGCAGGTAGGCATACTACCGGTACACGAAGCGCTGAAAATGGCAGAGGAGCAGGGCGTTGACCTGGTCGAGGTCGCACCTAACGCCAACCCGCCTGTCTGCCGGCTTATGGATTTCGGCAAATACAAATATGAGCTCAAAAAACAGGCCGGAGCCAAGAGACAAAAAGTACAGTTGGTGAAAGAAGTAAAGTTTCGTCCCAATATAGGAGAGCATGATCTCGATGTCAAGGTCAACCATATAAGGGAGTTTTTACAGGACGGGGATAAGGTCAAAATTAGGATATTCTTCAGAGGCCGGGAAATTACCCATTCTGAACTGGGCAAGGGGCTAGCCGACAAGATATTAGCAAGGATATCCGACGTGGGAGCAATCGACTCCCCGCCAAAATTTGAAGGGAAAAATCTTATAACGGTTATATCCCCGAAGAAAAAAGCTTAAAGGCGGAAAGAA